>NZ_NKUH01000036.1:0-47985 GCF_009192895.1 Xanthomonas sp. LMG 12460
CCCAGCCCCCCGCCGCCGCCCCGTTGACCTACCGCGACGCCGGCGTCGACATCGATGCCGGCAACGCCGTCGTCGAACGCATCAAGCCCCTGGTCAAGCGCAGTTTCCGCCCCGAAGTGATGGGCGGGCTGGGCGGCTTCGGCGCGCTGTTCGACCTGTCCGGCAAGTACCGCGAGCCGGTCCTGGTGTCCGGCACCGACGGCGTCGGCACCAAGCTGAAGCTGGCGCAGCAGCTCGGCCGCCACGACACCATCGGCATCGACCTGGTGGGCATGTGCGTCAACGACGTGCTGGTGCAGGGCGCCGAGCCGCTGTTCTTTCTGGACTACTTCGCCACCGGCAAGCTCGACGTGGAGACCACCGTGGCGGTGGTCGGCGGCATCGCCCGCGGCTGCGAACTGGCCGGCTGCGCGCTGATCGGCGGCGAGACCGCGGAAATGCCCGACATGTACCCGCCGGGCGAGTACGACCTGGCCGGCTTCACCGTCGGTGCGGTGGAGAAGTCGCAGCTGCTCGACGGCGCCCGCGTGCGCCAGGGCGACGTGTTGATCGGCATCGCCTCCTCCGGCCCGCATTCCAACGGCTACTCGCTGATCCGCCGCATCTACGACCGCGCCGGGCGCCCGGCCGACCTGCAGGTCGGCGGCGCGGCCCTGGCCGACGCGCTGATGGCGCCGACCGCGCTGTACGTCAAGCCGATCCTGTCGCTGCTGCGCGAACAGGGCGAAGCCATCCATGCCATGGCGCACATCACCGGCGGCGGCCTGACCGAGAACATCATCCGGGTCATCCCGGACGGCCTGGGCCTGGACATCCGCGCCAGTGCCTGGACCCTGCCGCCGGTGTTCGAGTGGCTGCAGCGCGAAGGCGCGGTGGCCGACAGCGAGATGTGGCGCACCTTCAACTGCGGCATCGGCTTCGTGCTGGTCGCCGCGCCGGAGCAGGTGGCCGCGCTGGAGCGCAGCCTGGACACCCTGGGCCTGGCGCACTGGCAGATCGGCGCGGTGGTGGCCGCCGCGGACGCCGGCGAACGCGTGCACATCGGCTGAGCCGCATGGCGGCGGCCAAGCGCGCCTGGCTGACGCTGGCGCTGGCGGTGTTCGCCACCAGCTGGCTGCGGCCGCTGTGGCCGGCGGAACAGGCCATGCACAGCTCCCTGGCAGTGCTGGGCCTGGTCTGGCTGGTCTGGCACGACCGGCGCTGGCCGCTGCGCACCGGCCACTTCGCCGCCATCTGCCTCTTCATCAGCGTGCACAACGTCGCCGCGCACTGGCTCTACTCCAATGTGCCCTACGACCAGTGGCTGCGCGCGCTGACCGGTGGCTGGTCGCCGAGCGCGGCGTTCGGCTGGCAGCGCAATCACACCGACCGGCTGATCCACCTGCTGTTCGGGGCGTGCTTCGCGCCGGCACTGCGCGATCACGCGCGCCAGCGCTGGCCGGCGCTGTCGGCGCGGCAGGCCTTCGTTTTGGCGACGATGGCGATCATGTGCGTCAGCCTGGTCTACGAATGGCTGGAATGGCTGATCGCGCTACTGCTGTCGCCGGAGCAGGCCGAGTCCTACAACGGCCAGCAGGGCGATCCCTGGGATGCGCACATGGACATGCTGCTGGCCACGCTGGGCTGCGCCAGCGCCTGGCCGTGGCGGCGCACCCCGCGCCCGCTTCCCTCCACCCCGCGCTGAGACCGACGATGTCGCTGCCACCGCCTCTTCCCGCCCCCGGCGGCCATGCCGCCGATGTGGTGCGTGCCACCTCCGACCTGAACACCCTGGCGACGCTGTATGCCGTCATGGCGGGGCTGCAGGTCGTCGTGGTGCTGCTGGTGGGCGCTTTGCTGGCCTACGGCGTGCACGAGGAGGCGCAGCTCAACGCCGTCGGCCAGAGCCCGGACCAGGCGCAGAGCGGCGTCATTGCGATCGTGATGCTGTCGATCCTGCTCGGCTTCGGCCTGCTCGCGCTGCTGCTCAAGGTGCTGGTTGCGCGCGCCTTGCGCCACCGCCGCCAGTTGGGGCTGTGCTACGCCGGCGCCGTGATCACCTGCTTCGGCTTCCCGCTGGGCACCGCGCTGGGCATCGCCACCTTGCTGACGCTGCAACGCCCCGCGGTGGACGCCCTGTTCCGGAATCCTGTCCGATGACGCTTCGCCTCGCTGTCCTCGCCTCCGGGCGCGGCTCCAACCTGCAGGCCATCCTCGCCGCGATCGCCGCCGGCACCCTCGATGCCGAGGTGGTCGGCGTGTTCGGCGATCGTCCGGAGGCGCCGGCGCTGGCGATGGTGGCGCCGGACCGGCGCTGGTCGGCGCGGCCCAAGGACTTCCCCGATCGCGTCGCCTTCGAGCAGGCGCTGGGCGACGCGGTCGCCGCGGCACGGCCGGACTGGGTGGTCTGCGCCGGCTACATGCGCATTCTCGGCGCCGGCTTCGTGCAGCGCTTCGGCGGGCGCCTACTCAACATCCACCCCTCGCTGCTGCCCAAGTACCGCGGCCTGCACACCCATGCCCAGGCCTTGGCGGCCGGCGACGCCGAACACGGCGCCAGCGTGCATTTCGTGGTGCCGGAACTGGACGCCGGCGCGGTGATCGCGCAGGTGCGGGTGCCGGTGCAGCCCGGCGACGGTCCCGACGACCTGGCGCAGCGCCTGCTGCCGCGCGAACACCGGCTGCTGTGCGCGGTGCTGCGGCTGGCCGTGGCGGGCCGCCTGTCTGAACGGGACGGCAAGGTCTGGCTGGACGGTCAGTGCCGGTTTAGTCCGCTGCGCCTAGATTGCGACGACGTGCTGCTTCCCTGAATGCGCTGCCGCACCTTCCGCGGCTCCTCCCTCCCCCTCTTCCCTCCCGCTCACGCCAGCCGATCCCATGAAGCTCGCTCCGCGTCCGTTCGCCTTCCTCGTCGCGTCCGGCCTCGGCCTGCTGGCGCCCATCGTCGCTGCGCAGGTCGCGCCGGCGCCCGCCGCGCAGCCGGCGCCGCAGACCGCCCCCGCCCCGACCGCGCCCGCCACCGGCGCACCTGCACCTGCACCTGCCGCGGCGCCGGCGCTGCCGGCGGAGGCCTGGACGCCGCCGCCGCTGCAGCCCTTCGTCGCCACCTACGATGCCCTGTACAAGGGCAAGCCGGCCGGCGACGCGCGCATGGACGTGGTGCATACCGGCGGCGACCAGTGGCGGGTCGACCTGGGCGTGCATGGCCGCAGCGGCTTCGCCAGCATCCTCGGCCTGAACATCGAGCAGAGCACGGTGTTCACCGTGCAGGACGGCCGCTACGTCCCGCAAAGCCAGAGCACGGTCAAGAAGGCGGTGTTCTTCGGCAAGAAGGTCACCGGCGTGTACGACTGGAAACAGGGCGTGGCGCGCTGGGACGGCGACCTGAAGAAGGACCGGCAGGCGCCGATCCCGCTGCAGCCCGGCGACCAGAGCGCGCTGCTGCTCAATCTCTCGCTGATGCGCGACGCGCAGCCCGGCAAGACCATGACCTACCGCTTCGTCGACGTCGGCCGGGTGCGCGAACATGTCTACCGCGCCGCCGACCAGACCGAGACCGTGCAGGTCGGCGACATCAGCTACGACGCATTGCGGGTGTCGCGCACCAATGGCGGCCGCAATGAGACCATCCTGTGGATCGCCAACGGCGTGCCGACGCCGGTGCGCATCCTGCAGCGCGAAGATGGCGAAGACCGCATCGACCTGCGCCTGACCGAATACCAAGGAGCCTGACCATGACCCGCATCGCCCGCCCGCTGACCGCCCTCGCCGCCGCCCTGCTGGCCACGGCGAGCCTGCCCGCCCTGGCCCTGGAGCCGTTCACCGCGGACTACCAGGCCAGCTACATGGGCATGCAGGCCAACGGCGTGATGACCCTGGCCAAGCAAGGCGCCGACCGCTGGCGCTACAGCCTGGCGATCAAGAACCAGGTCGCCGACCTCAGCCAGAGCACCGTGTTCGAGGAAAAGGGCGGGCAGCTGCGTCCGCTCAGCAGCGACGACCGCTCGGTGTTCCTGATCAAGAAGAAGGCGGTGACCGCCAACTACGACTGGAGCACCGGCCAGGCGACCTGGGGCGGCGATCTCAAGGCCGACCGCCGCGGCCCGGTGAAGCTGCAGCCGGGCGACATGGACGCGCTGCTGATCAACCTGGCGATCGCGCGCGACGTCAACGCCGGCAAGACCCCGAGCTACCGCATGGTCGACGAGGGCCGCGCCAAGCCGATGACCTACCGCGTCGCCGGCAAGGAAGCGGTCACCGTCAACGGCAAGACCGAGCAGGCGACCAAGGTCAGCCGCACCGACGGCTCCAAGGAAATCATTGCCTGGATCGTGCCGGACATGCCGGTGCCGGTGCGCATCCTGCAGCGCGAGAACGGCCAGGACGCGCTGGACCTGACGATCAAGGCGTTGCGCTGAGAAGCCGGGATTGGGGAATGGGGATTCGGGAATCGTGACAGCGGCTTCGCCGCGGGAATTGGGAATCGGGAGTGGAGAATCGTGAAAGCGGTTTCCCGCGCTTGATCGTTCCCGTGTGTGGGCTGGGATTGGGGAATCGCAACAGCAATTCCCTGCCCGTGGTGCTTCCCATGTGGGAGGGGCTTCAGCCCCGACGCGCTGAGCCGGGATTGGGATTTGGGATTTGGGAAAGCGCAGCAGCAGTTCCCAACGCAGCGCGTGGCGTCCCATGTGGGAGGGGATTCAGCCCCGACGCGAGTACGCGAATCGCCCTGCGGAAACCGGCGAGCGATTGCAGAAGCTCCGAACGGCGCGAGTCAACGCCCATCCATCGAACATGCAACGAGGCGACAGGTAGCGCTCTCCCTTGGTGCACAGCCTGGGCGGGCGCCGCCCAGTCAGCGCCCTGCCCCACGCCGTTACTTCTTCTCCGCCGGCGCGGCCTTGAAGGTGGTGCGGCAATCCACGCGGATCTGCGCGCCGGTGCTGCGCCAGTAGAAGGTGCTGCACTCGCGCGGGCCGTTCTGGGTGCGGCTGACGCCGACCGCGTAGAACGACTGCCAGATCTCGTCGCGGGTGACCTGGCCATCGCCGTTCCAGTCCATGTCGCGCTCCTCGATGCCCTGGGTGATGGCGATGCCGGTGTACCAGGCATAGCCCACCCAGGCCAGCAGCACCACCACGATCGCCAGCAATACCTTGCGCCGGCGGCTGAAGCGGCCGCTGAGGATCATGCGACGCGCCGGATGGACGCGCCCAGCGCCCCCAGCTTCTCCTCGATGTTCTCGTACCCCCGGTCCAGGTGGTAGATGCGGTCGATGGTGGTGTCGCCGTCAGCGACCAGGCCAGCCAGGATCAGCGAGGCCGAGGCGCGCAGGTCGGTGGCCATCACCGGCGCGCCGCTGAGCCGCTCGGCGCCGCGCACGATCGCGGTGTGGCCCTCGATCTGGATGTCCGCGCCCAGGCGCAGCAGTTCGTTGACGTGCATGAAACGGTTCTCGAAGATCGTTTCGTTGATCACGCCGACGCCGTCGGCCACGCAGTTGAGCGCCATGAACTGCGCCTGCATGTCGGTGGGGAACGCCGGATACGGCGCGGTGGTCAGGCTGACCGCGCGCGGGCGCTTGCCGTGCATGTCAAGGCGGATCCAGTCCTCGCCGGTCTCGATACTGGCGCCGGCCTCGGTGAGCTTGTCCAGCACCGCGTCGAGGGTGTCGGCGCGCGCGCGGCGCACGGTCACGCTGCCGCCGGTCATCGCCGCGGCGACCAGGAAGGTGCCGGTCTCGATGCGGTCCGGCAGCACCGCGTGGCGGCCGCCGGACAGGCGCTCCACGCCGTGCACGACGATGCGCGAGGTGCCGGCGCCTTCGATCTTCGCGCCCAGCGCGATCAGGCAGTCGGCCAGGTCGCTGACCTCCGGCTCCATCGCCGCGTTCTCCAGCACGGTGGTGCCGTCGGCCAGGGCCGCGGCCATCAGCACGTTCTCGGTGCCGGTGACGCTGACCATGTCGAACACGTAGCGGCCGCCCTTGAGCCGGCCGTTGCTGCTGGCCTTGATGTAGCCGTTCTCGACGCTGATCTCCGCGCCCAGCGCCTGCAGGCCCTTGATGTGCTGGTCGACCGGCCGCGAGCCGATCGCGCAACCGCCCGGCAGCGACACTTCGGCCGCGCCGAACTTCGCCAGCAACGGGCCCAGCACCAGGATCGAGGCGCGCATGGTGCGCACCAGTTCGTACGGTGCGACGTGCTGGTGGACCTTGCGCGGGTCGACGGTGATCGCGCTGCCGCGCGACAGCGTGCCTTCGTCGATGGTGACTTCCGCGCCCAGCTCGCCGAGCAGCTTCACCGTGGTGATCACGTCGTGCAGCTGCGGCACGTTGGTGATCTCCACCGGCGCATCGGCCAGCAGGGTCGCGCAGAGGATCGGCAGCACGGCGTTCTTGGCGCCGGAAATATTGACTTCACCGTGCAGCGCGTTGCCGCCGGTCACTACGATTTTGGCCATGGGTCTCGTGGGGGAATTGAAAAGGGGAGAAACGGGCGCGCGGCGGCTCAGCCGGCGGCGCGCCCGGCCTGCTCGGGGGTCAGGGTGGTCAGGGCCAGCGCGTGGATCGCCCCGCCCATAAGCTCGCCCAGGGTGGCGTAGACCATGCGGTGGCGGGCCAGCGGCAGCTTGCCGGCGAAGGCGGCGCTGACCACGGTGGCCTCGAAGTGCACGCCGTCGTCGCCCTGCACCTGCACCTGCGCGTCCGGCAAGCCGGCCTCGATGAGTTTACGGATGGTTTCGGCGTCCACCGGGCTTTCCTAATAAAATGATCGGCCATTCTACCCTCCGACCGGCACCCGCATGGATGTATCGCCCCTGTCTCCCACGACGCCCGACGACGCCGGCCTGGTCGCCAGCGGCCGTCGCGTGGTCGAGATCGAGCAAGCCGCGCTGGCGGCGGTCGGCGCGCGCATCGGCGCCGAGTTCGCGGCCGCCTGCCGGCTGATCCTGGGTTCGCGCGGGCGCGTGGTCGCCACCGGCATGGGCAAGTCCGGCCATGTGGCGCGCAAGATCGCCGCCACCCTCGCCTCCACCGGCACCCCGGCGTTCTTCGTGCACCCGGGCGAGGCCGGGCATGGCGACCTGGGCATGATCACCGATGCCGATGTGGTCCTGGCGCTGTCCTATTCCGGCGAGTCCGACGAGATCCTGATGCTGCTGCCGGTGCTCAAGCGCCAGGGCAACGCGGTGATCGCGATGACCGGGCGCGCGCAGTCCACGCTGGCGCGCGAGGCCGACCTGCACCTGGACGTCAGCGTGCCGGCCGAGGCCTGCCCGCTGGACCTGGCGCCGACCTCCAGCACCACCGCCTCGCTGGCGCTGGGCGATGCGCTGGCGGTGGCGCTGCTGGACGCGCGCGGCTTCACCGCCGACGACTTCGCCCGCTCGCACCCGGCCGGCAGCCTCGGCCGCCGCCTGCTGCTGCACATCACCGACGTCATGCACCGCGGCGACGAACTGCCCAAGGTGCGCGAGGACGCCAGCCTCAGCGAGGCGCTGGTGGAGATGAGCCGCAAGCGCCTGGGCATGACCGCGGTGGTGGACGCCGACGACCGCCTGCTCGGGCTGTTCACCGACGGGGACCTGCGCCGCGCCCTGGACAGCGCGCTGGACGTGCGCCAGACCCGTATCGCCGAGGTGATGACCCGGCAGCCCCGCACCATCGGCGCCGACCAGCTCGCCGCCGAGGCCGCACGGTTGATGGAAACCCACCAGATCAATGGCCTGATCGTGGTCGACACGGCCGGCCGCGCGGTCGGCGCGCTCAACATTCACGACCTGTTGCGCGCCAGAGTGGTTTAACAGGCTGAACCCGTTCACTGCCCGCGGTGTCCCACGCCGCTGGCCCTGGCCGCTGGAAAGCCGGCCTCCCCACCCCGATATCCCGAACATGCCCTATTCCCCGCTGGCCGACCTTCCCGCCGACCTGATCGACCGCGCCGCCCGGATCCGCCTGGCGTGCTTCGACGTCGACGGCACGCTGACCGACGGCCGCCTGTACTACGACCGCGACGGCAACGAGAGCAAGGCCTTCAATGTGCTCGACGGCCAGGGCCTGGTGCAGTTGCGCCGGCACGGCATCGACGTGGCGCTGATCACCGCGCGGCCCAGCCTGGCCGCGGAGAAGCGCGGCCAGGAACTGGGCCTGCTGGTACAGATCGGGGTCAAAGACAAGCGCGCCGGCGTGCAGGCGCTGTGCGACGAGCGCGGCATCGGCCTGGAGCAGGTCTGCTTCATGGGCGACGACCTGCCCGACCTGGCGCCGCTGCGCGTGGTCGGCCTGGCGGTGGCACCGGCCAACGCCCATCCCTGGACCGCCGAACACGTGCACTGGACCACCCGCGCCCGCGGCGGCGAAGGCGCCGCCCGCGAACTGTGCGACGTGCTGCTGGCGGCGCAAGGCCACGTCCCGTCCCTGCTGCAGGAGCATGGCGCATGAACTGGCGTACCACTCTCGGCGGCCTGCTGCTGGTCGGCGCCCTGATCAGCGGCTGGTCTGCCTGGAACCAGCGCAGCAAGCCCAGCCGCAATCCGTCCGACGAAGCCAGCGTGGACTACATCGCCCGCGACTTCGAGATCGTCAGCCTGGACAAGCAAGGCAAGGAAGCGATGACCCTGCGCGCGCCGCAGATGGAACGCAGCCGCGCCGACCAGACGATGTCGATCGTGACTCCGCTGTTCCTGCTGCCCGACGCCAACGGCCAGCACTGGGAAATGCGCAGCAAGACCGGCTGGGTCAGCGCCAACGGCGACGAACTGCGCCTGCGCGACGACGTCGCCGGCGACAGCCCCAAGGTGCCCAGCATCCCGCCCACCACGTTCCGTACCCAGAGCCTGGACGTCTTCCCGCAGACCAACAGCGCACGCACCGCCGACCCGGTCACCATGACCCGGCCCGGTATGATGCAGACCGGCGTCGGCTTCCAGGTCGACTTGAAATCCCGGCAGTACAAGCTCCTTTCACAGGTCAAGTCCCGTTATGAACCGAATGCTGCCCGCTAAGCTCGCCCTGCTCGCCCTGCTGCTGCCGACCCTGGCGCTGGCCAAGTCGTCCGATCGCAACCAGCCGATGGACATCAAGTCCGATGCAAGCGATTGCAACATGATCGACGACAACGGCAAATGCCACTTGTCGGGCAACGTCGTGATCATCCAGGGCACCCTGGAAGTGCATGCCGACACGGCCGACATCTTCCGCAAGAACGGCGACATCGATCGCGTACTGCTCAAGGGCAAGCAGGCGACATTGAAGCAACTGATGGACGACGGCTCGCCGATGGACGGCGTCGCCGACAACATCGACTACACCATGTCGAACGACACGGTGATCCTCACCGGCAACTACCGCATGACCTCGCCCAAGGGCACGAATGCCGGCCAGCGCATGGTCTACAACACCAAGACCGGCGACATGCAGGGCGGCGGCGACGGCACGCGCGTGCACACGGTGATCCAGCCGAAGAACGCTGGCGCTGCTCCGGCCGGCACGCCTGCGAACGGCGCGAAGCCTGCCGCCAAACCGGCCGCGACGCCCGCCAAGCCGGCCAAGCCTGCGAAACAAGGAGGCCAGTGATGCTGCTCGCCGAAGGCCTGCGCAAGCGCTACAAGCAGCGCGAAGTGGTGCGCGATTTTGCGCTGACCCTGGAGGCCGGCGAAGTGGTCGGCCTGCTCGGCCCCAACGGTGCCGGCAAGACCACCTGCTTCTACATGATCGTCGGCCTGGTCGACGCCGATGCCGGGCGCATCGTGCTCGACGGCAACGACATCACCGCGCTGCCGATGTACAAGCGCGCCAAGCTCGGCGTCGGCTACCTGCCGCAGGAACCGTCGGTATTCCGCAAGCTCAGCGTCGCCGACAACATCCGCCTGGTGCTGGAACTGCGCGAGGATCTGGACGCCGCCGGCCAGGAACGCGAACTGGTGGCGCTGCTGGACGAACTGCAGATCAGCCACGTCGCCGACCAGCTCGGCGCCAGCCTCTCCGGCGGCGAACGCCGCCGCTGCGAGATCGCCCGCGCGCTGGCCGCCAAACCGCGGCTGATGCTGCTCGACGAGCCCTTTGCCGGCGTCGACCCGATCTCGGTCGGCGAAATCCAGCGCATCGTCACCCACCTCAAGCAGCGCGGCATCGGCGTGCTCATCACCGACCACAACGTGCGCGAAACCTTGGGAATCTGCGACCGGGCGTATATCCTCAACGAGGGCAGCGTGTTGGCGCAGGGGGCGCCGGAAGCGCTGCTGGCCAACAGCGACGTGCGCCGCGTCTACCTCGGGGAAACCTTCAGGCTCTGACCGCGCACGCGCCGGCTACGCTCCTTCCGCGCTCGGTACAGGCATGAAAGCACGGCTGCAGACATCGCTGGGACAGCACCTGGTCATGACGCCGCAGTTGCGGCAGGCGATCAAGCTGTTGCAGATGTCCAGCGCCGAGCTGGAGGTGGAGATCGCCGAGGCGGTGGAGAGCAATCCGCTGCTGGAGTGGTCCGAGGACGCTGCACCGGCGTTCGAACGCAGCGAAGGCGCCGACCACGGACTTGACCGCGACCACGCGGCAGGCGAGACACGTAGCGACGGCGATGGCGACCGCGGCGAAGCCACGCAGGCCGCCGACGGCGCCGACTGGGCCGACGCCGAGCCGGCCTGGGCCGGCGGCAGCGGCGGTTCGTTCGACGACGACGACCTGGGCAACGCGGCCGAGCGCGTCGCCGAACCCGACACCCTGATCGATCACCTGCTGTGGCAGCTGCACCTGTCGCCGCTGTCCGCGCGCGACCGCAGCATCGGCGCGGCGCTGATCGACGCGCTCGACGACGACGGCTACCTGCGCGAGCCGCTGGCCGCGATCGCCGAGACGCTGCGCCCGGACATCGCCGCCGAGGAGGACGAGATCCTCACCGTGCTGCACCAGATCCAGCGCTTCGACCCGGCCGGCATCGCCGCGCGCAGCCTGGGCGAGTGCCTGACCCTGCAGTTGGACACCCTGTCCGAGGACACGCCGGGGCTGGCGCTGGCCCGCATCATCGCCAACGGTCCGCTGGAGCGGTTGCCGCGCAGCGGCGTGGCCGGACTGGCCCACGAACTCAAGCGCCCGGCGGCGGAGGTCGACACCGCGGTCACGCTGCTGCGCTCGCTGGACCCGCGCCCGGGCAAGCAGATCGGCGAACTGGGCAGCGACACCTACGTGGTGCCGGACTGCGTGGTCTGGCGTCAGCGCGGCGTCTGGCATGCAGCGCTGTCGGCGCATGCGCAACCCAAGGTCACCATCCACCGCGGCTACGAGCGGCTGATCCGCCAGTGCGGCGAAAGCGACGCCGGCTACCTGCGCGGGCAACTGCAGGAAGCGCGCTGGCTGCTGAAGAGCCTGGAGGCGCGCGGCGAGACCTTGCTCAAGGTGACCCGGTGCCTGCTCAAGCAGCAGGCCGGCTTCCTGGAGTTCGGCGAACAGGCGCTGCGGCCGCTGACCCTGCGCGAGATCGCTGGCGAACTGGGCCTGCACGAAAGCACCATCTCGCGCGCCATCGCCCGCAAGTACGTGCGCACCCCGCGCGGCACCATCCCGCTGCGCGCCTTCTTCGCCTCGGGCATCGACACCGACAGCGGCGGCGAGGCGTCCAGCACGGCGATCCAGGCGATGATCCGCCGGCTGATCGAGGCGGAAAATCCGCGCAAGCCGCTTTCTGACGCCAAGCTGGCCGACCTGCTGAAAAGTGCCGGCGTGCCTGTAGCGCGCCGCACCGTGGCGAAGTATCGTGAGGCCATGAACATTTCCGCCTCCCACGAACGCGTTCGAATCGGCTAGCGGCGGCGGCGATGGTTCATAGGTGTGAAACCCGAACCAAGGAGTATCCGATGCGTATCGAGACCTACGGCCAGCAGATCGAAGTCACCCCCGCCCTGCGCGAGTATGTGGAGACCAAGCTGCAACGGCTGAAGCGACACTACGAGGAAACCATCGAGGTCCGCGCCCAGCTGGCGCTGCGCAAGCCCGACCATCACGTCGAGGCCACGGTCAATGTCCCCGGCCGCACCCTGCACGCCGACGCCACCGCGCAGACCATGTACGCGGCGATCGACCTGCTCGCCGACAAGCTGGACCGGCTGATCATCAAGCACAAGGAAAAGAAGCACGACCACCATGCGGCCGAGGTGCGCGACAATCTCGCGTGATCCTCCCCACGTTGCGCCGCCATGCCCTTGACCGATCTGATGGCGGCCGTCAGCACTCAGGTGCTTCCGGCCGCCGATCGCGACACCCTGCTGCACACCGCTGCCGGTCTGCTGGCCTGCCAGCAGGCCGGCGCCGATGAACTCTTCGCCAGCCTGCGCGAGCGCGAGCAGCTCGGCAGCACCGCCATCGGCCATGGGATCGCCATCCCGCACGGCCGTGCGCCGGACCTGGACGCCCCACGCGGCGCGCTGCTGCGCCTGCAACAGCCGATCGATTTCGACGGCCAGGGCACCCTGGTCGACCTGATCTTCGCCATGGCGGTCCCGGCGCACTACACCCACCAACACCTGATGCTGCTGTCCGAATTGGCCGAGCAGTTCTCGATCGAAGAGTTCCGCGACGCCCTGCGCAATGCGCCGGACGCCGCCGCACTGTATGCGCTGCTCGGCGGCGCGCCACGGGCCGCCGCATGAACACCAGCATCGACGCACGCGAGCTGTTCGACCAGCAGCGCGACCGCCTGGGCCTGCGCTGGATCGCCGGGCACAAGGGCGAACACCGGGTGCTGGAGGCCGGCAATGCGGTCTCGCGGCGCCCGTCGCTGGCCGGCTATCTCAACACCATCTACCCCAACAAGGTGCAGATCCTCGGCACCGAGGAACTGGCCTGGCTGGACTCGCTGGACGCGCGCCAGCGCTGGGAGACCATCGAGAAGATCGTGCAGGTGCGGCCGCTGGCGCTGGTGGTCACCAAGAACCAGTCGTGCCCGGAAGACCTGCGCGCGGCCGCCGACGAATCCGACACGCCGCTGTGGGTCTCGCCCAAGCGCGGCCACGAACTGCTCAATCACCTGTCCTACCACCTGGCACGCACGCTGGCGCCGCGGGTGATCCTGCATGGCGTGTTCATGGAGATCTACTCGATCGGCGTGCTGATCACCGGCGAGGCGGGTTCGGGCAAGAGCGAACTGGCGCTGGAACTGCTCAGCCGCGGCCACCGCCTGGTCGCCGACGACGCCCCCGAATTCACCCAGATCGCCCCCGACGTGCTCGACGGCACCTGCCCGGAACTGCTGCAGGACCTGCTGGAAGTGCGCGGGCTCGGCGTGCTCAACGTGCGCGAGATGTTCGGCGACACGGCTGTAAAGAAGAACAAGTACCTTCGGCTCATCGTGCACCTGACCCGGCCCATGACCGAGCCCACGCCCCATGGCTACGAACGTCTCACCGGCGATTCCGGGACCCGCCACGTGCTGGACCTGGACGTGCCGCTGATCACCCTGCCGGTGATGCCCGGCCGCAACCTGGCGGTGCTGACCGAGGCCGCCACGCGCCTGCACATCCTGCGCACCAAGGGCATCGACCCGGCGGCGATGTTCATCGCCCGCCACAGCAACCTGCTGGAGCGGCGCAGCCCATGACCGACGGCGCCCCCACCTCCACCCTGGTCATCGTCAGCGGCCTGTCCGGCTCCGGCAAGTCGGTGGCACTGAAGACCTTCGAGGACCTGGACTACTACTGCGTCGACAACCTGCCGGTGGAACTGCTGCCGGCCTTCGTCAAGAGCCTGGTGCGCGAGGATGCCGGCCCCAGCAAGCTGGCGGTGGGCATCGACGTGCGCAGCCGCCACAGCGACCTGAGTCAGCTCTCGCGCTGGCGCGAGGCGGTGGCGCAGTTCGGCCTGGATGCGCGACTGCTGTTCTTCGACGCCAACGACGAGGCGCTGATCAAGCGCTACGCCGACACGCGCCGGCGCCATCCGCTGTCGCGCCAGGGCCTGTCGCTGCCGGAAGCGATCGAGCGCGAGCGCGCCCTGACCGAGCCGCTGCGCGAGGCGGCTGATGCGGTGATCGACACCAGCACGCTCAACGTGCACCAGCTGCGCCGGCGGGTCACCACCGAGTTCGCGCTGTCCAGCGAGAACACCTTGTCGCTGCTGTTCGAGTCCTTCGCCTACAAGCGCGGCGTCCCGGCCGAGGCGGATTTCGTGTTCGACGCGCGGGTGCTGCCGAATCCGCACTGGGACCCGGAACTGCGGCCGATGACCGGCCGCGACAGCGGCGTGCGCGAGTACCTGGACGCGCAACCGGACGTGCAGCGCTACACCGCGCAACTGATCGACTTCCTCGACACCTGGCTGCCGCGGCTGCGCAACGACACCCGCAGCTACGTGACCATCGCCTTCGGCTGCACCGGCGGCAAGCACCGCTCGGTGTACCTGGCCGAACGCCTGGCCCGCCACGCCCGCGAACAGGGCTGGCCGGAAGTGGCGACCTTCCATCGCGAGCAGGATTGATCGAAAAGCCGGGATTCGGGATCGGGCATTCGGGATTGGCAAAAGCGGCATTGCTCTGGCTCTTGCGAATCCCCAATCCCGAATCCCCAATCTCCGCTCCCCACAGGCATTCCCTGCGCCCTGCCTGACCTGTTAACGTTCTCCCATGGCCTGTGGCATTCTCCTCATCACCCACCCTGGGATCGGCGCCGCGCTGCTGAGCGTGGCGACCCGGCTGTTGCGGCAATTGCCGCTGAAAACCGAAGCGTTCGAAGTGCCGTTCGACGCCGACCTCGACGCGCTGCTACCGAACGCATCTGCCGCGTTGCGGCGGGTGGACGACGGCGATGGCGTGCTGGTGGTGACGGATCTGTACGGCGCCAGCCCGAGCAACCTCGCCGCACGGCTGGCGCGCCTGGGCACGCCGGTGCGGCGCGTGTCGGCGTTGAGCCTGCCGATGCTGCTGCGGATCATGAACTACCCCGAACAAGGACTGGAGCAGTTGCCCGCGACCGCCGCCGCCGGCTCGCGCAACGGCGTGGTGATCGACGATGCTTGAACGCGAACTGCTGGTCTCCAACCGCCTCGGCCTGCACGCCCGCGCCACTGCCAAGCTGGTGCAGACGCTGTCCTCGTTCCGCTGCAACGCCACGCTGGCGGCCAAGGGCCGCGAGGTCAATGCCAAGAGCATCATGGGCGTGATGCTGCTGGCCGCCGCACAGGGCACGCCGGTGACGGTGCGGGTGGACGGCGCCGACGAAGCCGAGGCACTCAAGGCCGTGGTCGACCTGTTCGAGCGGCGCTTCGACGAGGACAGCTGAGCATGCGCCGCCGGCGGCCGCAGGCAGGGACGCGGTGCCGCCGCACGGGGCACGCGCGGTGAGCGTGCGTATCGCCGGCCATGGTGCCTCGCGCGGCAATGCCCTGGGCCGGGCGCGGGTGCGCCTGCCGCATGCGCTGGAGGTGGCCGAGCAACGCATCGGCGCCGCACAGATCCCCGAAGAACTCGACCGCCTGCACCGCGCGGTGGACGCCGCGCGCGAGGAGATGCACGGTCTGCGCCAGCGCCTGCACGGCGCCCTGGCCAAGGAGGTCGGCGAGTTCCTCGACCTGCACGCGCTGCTGCTCGACGACCCGGAACTGCTGCACGGCCTGGATGAACTGATCCGCACCGGCCGCTACAGCGCCGACTACGCGCTGCGCCTGCAGCGCGACCGCCTGGCGACCGTGTTCGACGACATGGAAGACGCCTACCTGAAGAGCCGCATGGACGATCTGGACCACGTGATCGGGCGGATCCATGCGTTCCTGCAGAAGCGCCAGCCGGACAGCGAAGGCCTGGCTGGCGAAATCCTGGTGTGCGAGAACGTGGCGCCGTCGGAACTGGCGCAACTGCAGGCGCAGGGCGTGGTCGGCATCGTCACCAGCGCCGGCAGCACGCTGTCGCACAGTGCGATCCTGGCGCGCAGCCTGCACCTGCCGCTGGTGGTCGGCGTCGCCGACGCGCTGCAGAAGATCAACGACGGCGACGTGCTGATCATCGACGGCACCCAGGGCGCGGTGCTGGTCGACCCGACCCCGGACGACCTGCGCGACTACCGCAGCCGCGTGCGCGAGCAGGCCAGGCTGCAGCGCAGCCTGGGCAAGCTGCGCTCCAAGCCCAGCCGCACCCGCGACGGCGTGGACATCACCCTGCTGGCCAATGCCGAGTCGCGCGACGACGTCACCCGCGCGCATGCGCTCGGCGCCGACGGCCTGGGCCTGTACCGCACCGAATTCCTGTTCCTGCAGCGCGACGCGCTGCCCGACGAGGAAGAGCAGTTCCACACCTACCGCGACGCGGTGCTGGGCATGAGCGGGCGGCCGGTGACCATCCGTACCCTGGACCTGGGCGCGGACAAGGCCGATCGCACCGGCCTGACCATGAGCAACGAAGAAAACCCGGCGCTGGGGCTGCGCGGCGTGCGCCTGTCGCTGGCCCGACCCAAGGTCTCCGACACCCAGTTGCGCGCGCTGCTGCGCGCCTCCGCCTACGGCCCGGTGCGGGTGCTGGTGCCGATGGTCAGCACGCGCGAGGAACTGCTGGCGATGCGCCGGCATCTCAAGCGCATCGCCGCGCAGTTGCGCCGCGACGGTCATGCCATCGCCGAGCAGGTGCAACTCGGCGCGATGATCGAGGTGCCGGCCGCAGCGCTGGCCCTGGATACCTTCATCGACACGATCGACTTCCTGTCGATCGGCACCAACGACCTGGTGCAGTACCTGCTCGCCGCCGACCGCAACAACGAAGCAGTGGCCGCGCTGTATTCACCACTGCATCCAGCGGTGCTGCGGCTGATCGCGCAGGTGATCGCCACCGGCCAGGCCCATGGCAAGCCGGTGGCGGTGTGCGGCGAGATCGCCGGCGACCCGGCACTGACGCCGATGCTGCTGGCGCTGGGGCTGCGCGAGTTCAGCCTGCACCCGGCGACGATGCTGGAAGTACGCCAGGTGATCCGCGACACCGACCTGCAGACCCTGCGCCAGCGCGGCGCCAAACTGCTGCAGGCCCGCGACCGCAAGGGCATCGAGCGTTGGCTGGCTTGAGAGCCGGGATTGGGGATTCGGGATTGGGGATTGGGATGAAGCCGGTCGGCTGCGGAACGCAGGGATTCGATTGAAGGATGCCGGTTGCGGCATCCTGCGCTGCGCGCTTCGATGAAAAAATCGCCAACGCTCTGGGCAGCAACCGCACGGTTCCGACAGCGCCTGCCCCGCCGCCTTTTTGTGGGAGGGGCTTCAGCCCCGACGCCTTACCGATAAAGCGTCGGGGCTGAAGCCCCTCCCACAGAGGAGCGAAGCGCCTCACGCTCGCGCAGAAGCATCGAATCCCCAATCCCGACTCCCCAATCCCCGCCATCCACTGTGCTTCCCGCAACATGCAGGCGATAATGTTGGGATGAACATCTGACCCACCGCGTTTCTCCGGAGCGCGGCCTCACCCCAAGGGAGCAGCGCATGGCCGACGCCGTCCGCCACGACAAGACCGCGCGGCAGCTGCGCATGCTGTCCGATGCGCTGGACAGCGGGCGCCTGGGCCCGGTGCGGCGGCTGGTCAATACGCTGGCGCCGGCCGAGATCGGCAACCTGCTGGAGTCGTTGCCGCCGGGCAAGCGCGAGGTGGTGTGGGGGCTGGTCGATCCGGAGGACGACGGCGAGGTGCTGGTCCACGTCGGCGAGGAAGTGCGCGAGAGCCTGCTCGCGGACATGGATCCGGACGAAATCGTCGCCGCGGTCGAAGACCTGGACATCGACGACCTCGCCAACCTGGTCGAGGATCTGCCGGACACGGTCATCGACGAAGTGCTCAAGTCGATGGACCGCGAGAACCGCGAGCGGCTCGAGCAGGTGCTGTCGTATCCCGAGGACAGCGCCGGCCGCCTGATGAACCCGGACGTGGTCACCGTGCGCGCCGACGTCAACGTCGACGTGGTGCTGCGCTACCTGCGCCTGCGCGGCGAACTGCCGGACCACACCGACCACCTGTTCGTGGTCAGCCGCCGCCACCAGTACCTGGGGCGGGTGTCGCTGGCGGCGCTGGTCACCCACGAGGACTCCACCCCGATCAACCGGCTGATCGACGACGAGCAGCCGGCCATCGACGTCGGCGAAGGCGCCGACGAGGTCGCGCGGCAGTTCTCCGACCACGACTGGATCTCCGCGCCGGTGGTGGACGACAACAACATCCTGCTCGGCCGCATCACCATCGACGACGTGGTCGACATCATCCGCGACCAGGCCGAGCACCAGGCGATGAGCGCCGCCGGCCTGGACGAGGACGAGGACCTGTTCAGCCCGGTGCGGCGCGCGTTCCGGCGCCGCCTGCTGTGGCTGACGATCAACCTCGGCACCGCCTTCATCGCCTCCAGCGTGGTCGGCCAGTTCGAGGGCACCATCGCCAAGCTGGTGGCGCTGGCCGCGCTGATGCCGATCGTGGCCGGCATGGGCGGCAACGCCGGCACCCAGGTGCTGGCGCTGATGGTGCGCGGCCTGGCCCTGGGCCAGATCGGCGCCTCCAACGTGATCGTGCTGCTGCGCAAGGAACTGTCGGTGGCGCTGATCAACGGCCTGGCGCTGGGCATCGGCCTGGGCCTGATCGTGCTGCTGTGGTTCAAGCAGCCGCTGCTGTCGCTGGTGATCGGCTCGGCGCTGACCATCAACCTGCTCACCGCCGCGCTGGGCGGCGTGCTGGTGCCGCTGACGCTCAAGCGCCTGGGCTTCGATCCGGCGCTGGCCGGCGGGGTGATCCTGACCACGCTGACCGACGTGATGGGCTTCCTCAGCTTCCTCGGCCTGGCCACCTTGGTCCTACTGTAGGGCGTATGCGTACGGCGGGCGCGGTTCCCGCCGGCGCGCCGCACGGAGCGGCAGCAGCGCGCGTCGCCGCATCCACCGGTGCACGACGGTCACGCCACGCCAGCACGCGCCTTGGCCGCCGGCTGACTGGCGCATGTCCGCCGCCCCTGCCCGGGTTGTCGTGGAGACGTCGCGCCCACGATACTGCGGCCTTCCCATCCGAGGGCCGGCCATGTCGATGCGTTCGTTGCTGCTTCTGCTGTGCCTGTCGATGGTCGGCTGCAGCACTCTGCCCAGCGACCCGGCCACCGGCCACTTCGTCAGCCGCCAGCTCAGCCTCGACGGACGCATCTACCGCTACCAGGTGTTCGTGCCGGCGCCGGCGCATCGCCAGGGCCCGGTGCCGGTGGTGCTGTTCCTGCACGGCTCCGGCGAGCGCGGCGACGATGGCCGCGACCAGACCACGGCCGGACTGGGCCCGTACCTGCGCCGCCACCTGGCCGATTTCCCGGCCCTGGTGGTGATGCCGCAGGCACCCGACGGCGAGGAATGGAACGGCGCCAACGCGACCATGGCGCTGCAGGCGCTGGACGACAGCAGTGCCGAGTTCAACGGCGACCCGCAGCGCACCTACCTGACCGGCATGTCGATGGGCGGCTACGGCACCTGGGAGATCGCCCTGAAGCAGCCGCAGCGCTTCGCTGCGCTGGTACCGATCTGCGGCGCGATCCTCTCCCCGCACGAAGACCGCGAATACCTGGTGGTGACGCCGGTGGCCTATCTGGCCGACCCCTACAGCGCCCTGGCGCAGCGCCTGCGGCACGTGCCGGTGTGGATCTTCCACGGCGCCCAGGACGACGTGGTGCTGCCGCACGACGACCGCAAGATCGTCCGTGCATTCAAGAACCTCGACGCCGACGTGCGCTACACCGAATACCCGCAGGGCAACCACAACGCCTGGGATGCCACCTACCGCGATCCGAAGATGTGGCAGTGGCTGTTCGCGCAGAAGCGCAGCGACGCCGCCACGCAGACGACCGCGGACAACTGAGCGCGGCCCGCCCTGCGCCGCGCGCACGTGCGCGACGGCGTAACCGGCCTGTCCGCGCACTGCCGATCTTCGATCACCGTTCGATGCAGGGGGATGCATGCGACACAAGGGGATGCTGTGCGCCATCGTGTGCGCGCTGTTGGCCTGCGCCAGCCACGGCGCGACGGCACAGGCGCTGACCGAACCGGTCACCACCTACCTGCAGAGCAAGGCGGCGACCGCCCGCCCCGGCGTGGAATACCGCAAGGACATCGCCGCGCTGCAGACACGCTTGGACAGCATGGATGCGGCGGACATCGCCCTGCTGGACCGGATCATCGCCCATTGCAGCAGTTGGCAACGGCCCGGCCTGCGCGTGATCAGCGTCGCCGACGTGCACGAGTACGAGGCCTACATGGCCGCCCATGACGACGGCCAGCCGACCGAATGGATCGACCTCAGTTGCGCCAACGCACTGCAGATGCGTGGCTTTGCCGCCGCCGCACAACGGCAGTGGTCGGAGGCGCTGGCATGGCTTGATCAGGCCATCGCGCTCGGGCCGTATCTGTTCTCCGCCTACACCGAACGCGGCTATGCGTTGCGCAACCTCGGGCGCACGGACGAAGCGCTCGCCACCTATCGGCAGGCGCTGGCCCTGGCCGACGTCTCGCCGCGGACGCGGGCAGGCCGCGCGATCGCGCTACGCGGCATCGGCTCGCTGTTGATCGACACCCCGGACAAGGCCGGCGCCCGCGCGGCCCTGCAGCAGTCGCTGGAGCTTGAACCCGGCAATGCTGTCGCCCTGCACGAACTGCAGTATCTCGACCAGATGGAAGGGGCAGCGTCGCAAGCGCATTAGGTCCTGCCCGCGCTTCCGCGCATGCCGCGCCGAGGTGATGCACGCCTCCGGCAGCGACACCGCCGCAGGCCTGTGTGCATGGGTCCACTGCCACGCCGATCGGCGCGGGCCTGGCAGGTGCGTCGCCGACACGCGCAGCGTACGTCGACGGCCGGCAACACCGACGGTGCGATCGGGCCCAACGCGGCGAACATGGCCGCTGCGCTGCAGGCAGTGCGCAGCGGCAGCGGCCCCGCGTGACGCGCCCGGTCGACGACGACAGTTCCAGCTGCGCGACGCCATCGGCTGTGCGGCGACGCGCCAAACCGCGTACAGTCCGCGCTTTCGTGCATAGGCCCGGCATGGCGACCGCCATCTCTTCATCGCAAACCGCGTTCCATGCCCGCCTGCGCGCCCTGGAGCCGAGCGCAGCGGTGGTCGCCGGCGCGGCGATTCCGCCACTGCTGGTGCCGGCACACGACGACGCCGCTGCGTTGCAACTCAGCGACAGCGGACGCTGGCTGTTGCAGGTGCTGGATGCGCTGGACGCGCTGCACCAGGCAAGCCAGGCCACCCGCCTGTCCGCCGATGCGCTGCGCCGCGATCAGAAGTTCGCACCGCCCGGACGGCCGTCGCTGCACCTGGTGCAGTTGCGCCAGCAGCAGGCGGCCGCGCAGCAGGCCGTGCGTCGTGCCAACCAGACGCTGGCGCAGGCCGCCGCCGGCTTCGTGCGCAGCGCCGGGCTGACGCCACCACCGCGGACCGGGCCGGTGGCGTTCGTGCAAGGATGGCTCGCACGCCATCTGGGGTAGCGGCACCGCGGTGCCGCGCGGCCCGGGCGTGCATCGATATGCGGCCCACCACGCCGCGCGTGTCTACGCAAGCTAAACCGCGGGGGCCAGAGCGCCCATGCCAGCCCGGCCTGCACCTGCCCCGCTGCTATCCTGCACGCCCCTCGCACTCCGCTGCCCGACGCCCCATGCCCGTGCCCGCTCTCGTTGCCCTCCCCTGCCCTGCCCCGGCGGCCTGCTCGCGCACGCGCCTTGGCGCCCGTGCCACGGCTGCGGCGGCATGAGCATGCCCGGCGCGCACACGGCCAATTTCGCCACCTGGGGCATCTGCGCGCTGGCCACGGCCGGCGTGATCGCGCGGCCGTTCAAGCTGCCCGAGGCGTGCTGGGCGATGGGCGGCGCGCTGCTGCTGATGGTGCTGGGGCTGATGCCCGGCGGCGAGGCGTGGCAGGCGGTACTCAAGGGCCTGGACGTGTACCTGTTCCTGATCGGCATGATGCTGCTGTCGGAGACCGCGCGCGCCGAAGGGCTGTTCGACTGGGTGGCGATGCATGCGGTGAACCTGGCCAAGGGCTCGACCCAGCGCCTGTTCGCGCTGGTGTTCGGCGTCGGCATCGTGGTCACCGCGTTCCTGTCCAACGACGCCACCGCGGTGGTGCTGACCCCGGCGGTGTACGCGGCCGCGCGCAAGGCCGGCGCCAAGCCGCTGCCGCTGCTGTTCGCCTGCGCGCTGATCGCCAACGCTGCCAGCTTCGTGCTGCCGATCTCCAACCCCGCCAATCTGGTGCTGTACGGCGGCAAGATGCCGACCCTGGGCGCGTGGATGGCCGCGTTCGCGCTGCCGTCGCTGCTGGCGATCGGGGTGACCTTCGTGATGCTGCGCTGGGCCGAGCGCAAGGACCTGACCGGCCATTGCGCCACGCGCGTGGACACGGTGCCGCTGACCCGCGGCGGCACCTTCGCCCTGGTCGGCATCCTCGCCACCGCCGCGCTGCTGGTCGGCGTCTCCGCGCTCGGCCTGGACCTGGGCCTGCCGACCTGTCTGGCCGGCCTGGCGACGCTGGGCGTGGTGTGCCTGGGTGGCCGCCAGTCGCCGCTGCCGATGGCCAAGGCGGTGTCGTGGTCGGTGCTGCCGCTGGTCGCCGGCCTGTTCGTGCTGGTGGAGGCGCTGTCGCGCACCGGCGTGATCGGCCTGCTCGCGCGTACCCTGGCCGACGCCGCTGCGCACTCGCCGCAGGCCACCGCCGGCATCGCCGGCACCCTGCTGGCGTTCGGCTCCAACCTGATGAACAACCTGCCCGCCGGCCTGATCGCCAGCACCACCGTGGCCCAGGCGCAGCCGCCGCAACTGGTGGTGGACGCGCTGCTGATCGGCGTGGACCTGGGCCCGAACCTGTCGATCACCGGCTCGCTGGCGACCATCCTGTGGCTCACCGCGATCCGCCGCGAAGGCGAGGACGTAGGCTTCTGGCGCTTCCTCAAGGTCGGCGCGCTGGTGATGCCGCCGGCGCTGCTGTGCGCGCTGGGTGCGCGCCTGCTGCTGGGCTGAGTCGCGCGCGCCCACTTCGCGGATTGCCCATGGCGGCCAAGCCCGCGGGATGGGCACCCAGGCCCGGCCTGCAGCGACCGCGGGTCGGCCGCGGCGGCTTCTACCCCACCGCGTCGCGGCCGAAGCCGCTGCTACGAGGAAGTCTGCGAGCTGTCGGTGCCGTCATAGGAGCGGCTTCAGCCGCGACAGGCTTACCACGGCAACTGCCGCGGTTGATCCATGAAAAGCAACGAGCGCCGCTGTTACGGCAGCAGACATGACGCGTGCGGAGCCCCCGCCTGTGGGAGCGACCTCAGTCGCGACGAGCGAAGCCCGACGCCGTCCGACACCCTCGCGCGTCGGGACGGAAGTCCCTCCCACCACGGCATGCCGCCACCGCTGGAGCGCGCGCCCTACCCCGCGCGCAGCCGCCGCGCCACGCCGCTGACCACGGCAATGACCGCGGTCAGCGCCGCCATCGACAGGAACTGCGTGCGGGTATCCGGCGAGGCCACCAGCAGGCCGAAGATCAGCGCCAGGATCGCCAGCGCCAGCACGGTGAGCACCGGATAGCCGCGCATGCGGAACGGCAGGCGGGTGCCGGCACGGTCGGCGCGCGCACGCAGGATCAGCTGCGACAGCAGCGAGATCGTCCACACCAGCAGGCAGGTGGCGCCGACGATGTTCAGCAGCACCGGCAGCACACGGTTCGGATACAGCAGTTCCAGCACCGCGGCGACGAAGCCGAACAGCACGCTGGCCAGCACCGCCAGCCACGGCACCTGCTGGCGGCTGGACGCGGCCAGCGCGCGCGGCGCTTCGCCGCGCTGGGCCAGCGAGAAGATCATCCGCGAGGCACCGTAGAGATTGGCGTTGAGCGCCGACAGCAGCGCGATCACCGCGATCAGGGTGATGCCGGTGGCGGCGCCGGGAATCCGGGCCACCTGCAGCACCGCGGCGAACGGCGAACTCAGCGCCTCGCTCTGCCACGGCACCACCGCGATGATCACGCTCAGCGAGCCGATGTAGAACACCAGGATGCGCCAGGCGACGGTGCGGATGGCGCGGGCGATGCTGCGCTCCGGATCGGCGGTCTCGGCCGCGGCGACCGCCACGATCTCGGTGCCGCCGAACGCGAACACCACCACCAGCAGCGCGGCACCGATGCCAGCCAGGCCCTTCGGCGCGAAGCCGCCGTTGCCGGTGACGTTGGACAGGCCCGGCGAGGCCACCCCGGGCAGCCAGCCGGCCAGCAAGGCGATGCCGACCAGGATGAAGCCGACGATCGCCGCGACCTTGAGGATGGCGAACCAGAATTCGAACTCGCCGAAATTGCGCACGCCCAGCAGGTTGATCGCGGTGAACGCGGCCATGAACGCGATCGCGGCCGCCGGCACCGGCAAGCCCGGCCACACCGTCGCCAGCAGGCCGGCGGCGCCCACGGCCTCGGCGGCGATCACGATCACCAACTGCAGCCACCACAGCCAGCCCACGGTGGCGCCGGCAGTCGGACCCATCGCGTCGGCGGCGTACACCGAGAACGCGCCGCTGGCCGGCTTGGCCGCCGCCATCTCGCCCAGCGCGTTCATCACGATGATCACCAGCGCGCCGGCGACCAGGTAGGAAATCAGCACCGCGGGCCCTGCCGCGTGCACGCCGACGCCGGAGCCCAGGAACAAGCCGGCGCCGATCGCGCTGCCCAATCCCATCATGATCAGTTGCCGCGGTTTCAGCGCATGGCGCAAGGCGGGTGCGGCGGCAGGCGGGACAGGCGCGGACGGATGCGGCATCGGCTCGGTCGGGTGCGGAAAACGCGACACGATACAGGCTGGCGACGATGCCGTGCGGCTACGCGCGCGTTTGGCCGCCTGCGAGCGCGGATCGGCGCACAGCGGCGGCATGGCTGCTGCAACGCAGCGCGGATCCGCGCACGCGGCCACGATGCACACCGCCGCGGCGGACGGCGAGCACCTTGCTGGCGGCCCTCCCACGTCCGGCAAGACGACGGCACCGTTCGATGCCCGACAGGTACGGAATTGCCTTACCTGCAGCCATCACGAGCTTTCGCTCCATCTCGTTGATTTTGCATATTGACAGCGATACTAACGTCAGAAATACTGAACTCGACGCCCGCCGAATCTCCTGTCTCCGTACCAGCCGATGAGGGCACGCGGAGCCAGGAGGACGGCAGGCGACGACGGACCGGGAGACGGCCCGTTGCGGGCGCTCAGGCCGGAAAGGACCACGGCTGCCGCTCGTCCCATGGCGTACAGGTCCGTACCATCCAGACAAGGAGAGACACCATGATCAAACCGTTGCTGACCCTGACGGTGCTGGCGGCCGCGCTGGCCGCGCCCTGCCTGCAGGCCGCCGAGCGCGCACCGCTCAACGCCGCCGATGCCATCCAGGGCATGGGCGAACGCCTGCCCATCGGCAAGAAGAACGTCAGCCTGTCGCCGCTGTTCAAGGTCTACACGTTCGAGAAGGCCGGCCTGCGCTTCGTGCAGATCAACTCGTTGCGGGACGAGGTCATCACCGTGCTCACCGCCACGCCGGGCACCGAGGCACGGCTGCCGATCGGCAGTGCCGCCGAGGAGCAGATGATCGCGGTCAACGACGCGAAGAACCAGCCGCTGGGCATGGTCACCGCCGCAGCGAGTTGCCCGTGCAACGCCACCGTGGTCTACCGCGACGCCAACACCACCATCGTGGTGGTCTACGGCTCCAACGGCGAGTACATCACCTCGTACGTGATCAAGAGCCCGCAGACCAAGCCGCCGCAGTAAGTGCCGACCGCGCTGCGGCCGCGCTCGGCGGCCGCAGCGTGACCCAGCGCCGTCGATCGGCGGACGCGGGTGCCCTGATCGGCCCCGTCGCCCGGCGAGCGATCGGCAAACGCGTGCGGCCGCCTTCCGAGGAAGGCGGCCGCACCAACGACAGTCCGGCGACCGGACCGCAACGACTCAGAACTCCTGCCAGTCCTTGTCCAGCGCCACCGCCGCCGCGAACGACGGCGCGCGGCGTGCCGGTGCGACCGCGGCCTGCGGGCGCGGACTGCGCGTCATCGTCTGCGTCGCGTGCCTGCCGCGCGGCAACGGAGCCGGCATCGGCGCCGCAGCCGGCGCGCCGTCCAGCTTGAACAGTGCCACGGCCTGGGTCAGCTCCACCGACTGCTGCTCCATCGAGCGCGCCGCCGCCGTGGCTTCTTCCACCAGCGCCGCGTTCTGCTGCGTGCTTTCGTCCATCTGGGTGACGGTCTGGTTGACCTGCTCGATGCCCGCCGACTGCTCCTGCGACGCCGCCGAGATCTCGCCCATGATGTCGGTCACCCGCTGCACCGACGCCACGATCTCCTGCATGGTGCTGCCGGCCCGGTCGACCAGCGCCGAGCCTTCGGCGACGCGGGTCACCGAATCGTCGATCAGCGTCTTGATCTCCTTGGCGGCATTGGCCGAACGCTGCGCCAGGGTGCGCACTTCGCTGGCGACCACCGCGAACCCGCGGCCCTGCTCGCCGGCACGCGCCGCTTCCACCGCCGCGTTGAGCGCCAGGATATTGGTCTGGAAGGCGATGCCGTCGATCACGCCGATGATGTCGGCGATCTTCTTCGACGAGGCCTCGATGCCGCTCATGGTCTCGACCACCTGACCGACCACGGCACCGCCCTGGGACGCGACCGACGCCGCGCCGCTGGCGAGTTGGTTGGCCTGGCGCGCGTGCTCGGCGTTCTGCTTGACCGTGGAGGTCAGTTCCTCCATCGACGCGGCGGTTTCTTCCAGACTGGCGGCCTGCTGCTCGGTGCGGCGCGACAGGTCGTCGTTGCCGGTGGCGATTTCGCTGGCGGCGGCATTGATGCTGACCGCGGCGGTCTGGATGCGGCCGACGATGCCGGTCAACTGGTCGGCGGTGGCGTTGGCATCGTCGCGCATCCGCGCGAACACGCCGTGGAAGTCGCCGTGCATGCGTGCGGTGAGGTCGCCGGCGGCGATCGCCTGCAGCAGGGCGGACAGCTTGCCCAGGTTGCGGTCGCTGACCTCCATCATCGCGTTGAGGTCCTGCACCATCAGCCGAAAGTCGTGCTGGAAACTGGCCGCATCGCCGCGGGCACTGAAGTCGCCGGCGGCGGCCGCCGCGGCCAGGCGCTTGATCTCGGTATTGATCGCCAGCAGGCTGGCCTTGGCCGCATCCATCGACTCGTGCAGCACCGCACGGCTGCCGGGCAGGCGGCGCGCGTCGCGGCGCAGATCGCCGTTGGCGTATTCGTTGAGGATCTCGACCGCCTCGACGATGGCGTCCAGGTGCTCGAACATCATGGTGTTGATGCCCTTGCTCAGTTCGCCGTACACGCCGGGGAAGTCCTGCGGCATGCGGTGGCTGATGTCCTTGTCGGCGTGCAGCTCGATCATCAGCACGGTCTCGCGGGAGAAGCGTTGCAGCTGGTTCTGCATGCGGCCCATCGCCAGCAGCAGGCGGCCGGGCTCGTCGCGCGCGTCGGTGGCCACGTCGTTGTCCAGGCGGCCGTCGGCGATGGCCTCGGCGGCGCGGGTGGCGCGGGCCAGCGGCACGGTGAGGCTGCGGGTGATCAGCCACGCCAGCAGGCTGCTGACCAGCACCACCGCCAGTCCGCCGGCGATGAGCATGGCGCGCCCACGCGCCATCGCCGCCGTCGCTTCCGCATAGGCCTCGTTGCTGCGGGTGGCCTGCAGATCGGCATAGCGGGCGATGGCGTCCTGCCATTTCTGCGTCAGCGGCGCGGACTCCCGCATCAGCAGGGCCAGGGCCTCGTCCGGCTTGTCGTGCATGCCCAGATCCATCACCCGGTTGTTGACGTCCACGGTCATCTGCCGGGCGCGATCGACGTCCTCCAGCACGGCCTGGCTCTGCGCACCGCTGGGGATGGCGCCCGCCCGCTTGCGCGCCTCCTGGTAGCGTGCGCGCTGCTCGACGACGACCTTGGCGAAGCGGATGTTGTCTTCCTGGGAGGTCGGCAACACGATGTTGCGGACATTGATGGCCACGACCGAACTG
Source organism: Xanthomonas sp. LMG 12460 (assembly GCF_009192895.1). Taxonomy (NCBI): domain Bacteria; kingdom Pseudomonadati; phylum Pseudomonadota; class Gammaproteobacteria; order Lysobacterales; family Lysobacteraceae; genus Xanthomonas; species Xanthomonas sp. LMG 12460. Next base: position 27,976 of record NZ_NKUH01000036.1, read on the forward strand.
GCGTTGAGCATGTCGCTGGACGCGCGGATGGCGGCGATGTTGCGGTTGACGATGCCGTCCAGTCGCTCGCGCGCCTGGAACAGGGTCAGCAGCCCGGCGACGACCAGCGCCGAGGACAACAGGATGAGGATGCCGAACGCGGTGGCGAGCCGGGCACCGACGTTGTAGCGCTGAAGGAATGCAATCATGGAATGGCCTTTGGGGGAATGAGAGGGGCGATGGAACGCCCCGGACCACGCACGCCGACCAGCCGCCGTTGTGCGCGCCCGCATCGAACGAGATGAATGAGTCGTGAAAAAGCGTTTTGAATCAGACGCTTGATGACGCATCCCGCTCGATGTGCGGGCGATGTAACGGCGCCCCGCGCGGGGACTTGAGAGGCGATTGCACGGAATTTATTGAACGTCCTCAGGCACATCACAGGGATGTGGAGAGGCCATTCGCACTGCGTCCGGATCGGCGTTTTCGCGTGAATGCCGCGTGCACGTGATGTTGCAACGGCCGGCACGACGCTTGCTTGCGGCGCGAGGTCGCAGCGAGGAAAAAGTTTTCCGATTGGCCGCACAACGGAGACCTCGACACGCGATGCGAAGGCCAGGAACGCGATCGCGGTCACTTCGCAGCGTCGGCCGGGAACCCGCGGCCGCAGCCACGGCGGCAGCGATGCTGTCGGACAAGGGACGCGTCGCATCACGCGCACGGCGTCTGCTGCACGGCAGCGGCGCACGTGACGACGTGCTGGATGCTCACGCGGGCAACACGCGCGTAAGCCCCACGCAGGCGTGAGGACGCAGCAGGACGCCCACGCGCGCGGCCTGGGCGTCGGTCAGAAACAGCGTGCCGCGCCAAGGCAGGCACGGCATCGCGACCGCAGTGGAACATCCTCGGATCTGCGGGATGCGGCACCCGCAGCCGCAAGGCAACCGCCACGCGACAGGCGAGCGACGCGCATTGCGCCGCTCGCCGATGACAGGCGCCGTGCGGCTCAGAACTCCTGCCAATCCTTGTCCAGCGCCATCGCCGCCGCCGGCTGCGCCGCACGCCGCGCAGGTGCGGCCTTGGCCGCTGCCGGAAGGACGTTGCGCTTGCCCGCGGGCGTCGCGGTGGCCTGGTGCCGCGGTGCCTGCGCTACCGGCGTGGCCGCGGATGCGTCGAGCTTGAACAGCGCCACCGCCTGGCTCAGTTCCACCGCCTGCTGCTCCATCGAGCGCGCCGCCGCACTGGCCTCTTCCACCAAGGCCGCGTTCTGCTGGGTGCTCTCGTCCATCTGCGTCACGGTCTGGTTGACCTGCTCGATGCCGGCCGACTGCTCCTGCGAGGCGGCGGAGATTTCCCCCATGATGTCGGTGACACGCTGCACCGAGGTCACGATCTCGGTCATGGTCTTGCCGGCCCGGTCGACCAGGACCGAACCTTCGGCGACGCGGCTCACCGAATCGTCGATCAGGCTCTTGATCTCCTTGGCCGCGCTGGCCGAGCGCTGCGCCAGCGTGCGCACCTCGCTGGCGACCACGGCGAAACCGCGCCCCTGGTCGCCGGCACGCGCGGCTTCCACCGCCGCATTGAGTGCCAGGATGTTGGTCTGGAAGGCGATGCCGTCGATCACCGAGATGATGTCGGCGATGCGCCGCGACGCATCCTCGATGCCGCTCATGGTGGTCACCACCTGGCCGACCACGTCGCCGCCCTGCGAGGCGACCGAGGCCGCGCCGGCGGCGAGCTGATTGGCCTGGCGCGCGTGCTCGGCGTTCTGGCGAACGGTGGAGGTCAGTTCCTCCATCGAGGCTGCGGTTTCTTCCAGGCTGGCGGCCTGCTGCTCGGTGCGGCGCGACAGATCGTCGTTGCCGGCGGCGATCTCGCTGGCCGCGGCATTGATCGACACCGCCGAATGCTTGATGCGGCCGACGATGCCGGCTAGTTGTTCGGCGGTGGCGTTGGCGTCGTCGCGCATCTGCGCGAACACGCCGCGGAAGTCGCCGTGCATGCGCGCGGTCAGATCGCCCGCGGCGATCGCCTGCAGCAGGGTCGACAGCGCCTGCAGGTTGCCATCGGCGGTGGCCATCAACTGGTTGAGGCTGTCCACCATCACCCGGAAGTCGTACTGGAAGCGCTCGGCGTCGCCGCGCGCGCTGAAGTCGCCGTCGGCGGCGGACGTCGCCAGTTGCTTGATCTGCCCGTTCATCGCCGACAGGTTGGCCTTGACCTCGTCCATGGTCTGGCTCAGCACCGCCTCCTCGCCAGGCAGGCGGTCCATGTCCTGCGACAGGTCGCCGATCGCGTAGCGGCCCATGATCTGCGCCAGGCGCGTCTTCACCGCCAGGTGCGAGGCCACCAGCGCATTGGTCTCGGCCGCCATGCGCCCGTAGTCGCCCGGGAAGGCCTGCGCTTCGATGCGATGGCTGACTTCGCCCGCGTCATGGCGCTTGGCCATTTCCAACTGCGCGCCGATCAGGTTGCTGACCTGCTGCTGCATGCCCTGCATCGCAACCAGCAGACGTCCGGTTTCGTCGCGGGCGTCGGTGCGTACGTCGTTGTCGAGCTTGCCGCTGGCGATGGCCTCGGCGACACGCGTGGCGCGGGTCAGCGGCACGGTCAGGCTGCGGGTGATCAGCCAGGCCAGCAGGCCGCTGACCAGCACCACGAGCACGCCACCGGCCACCAGCAGGCTGCGGCCGCGGTCCATCGCGACGTTGGCGCCGGCGTAGGCCTCGGCACCGCGCGTGCGCTGCCGGTTGGCATAGGTATTGATCGCCTCCTGCCATTGCTGCGTCGCCGGTCCGGCCTCCGCCATCAGGACTTTCAATGCCTCATCGGCCTTGTTGGCCATGCCCAGGTCCAGGACCTTCTGGTTGGCGAGACGGGTCCGATCGTAGGCGTCGTCGATGGCCTTGCGCATCTGCGCGCCGGTGGCATCGCTGACCGGGATCGCATAGAGCTTGTCGTGGACCTCACCGTAGTAGCGGCGCTGCTGGTCGACGGCCTTGGCGAATCGCTCGTTCTCTTCCTGCGTGGTCGGCAGCACGATGTTGCGCAGATTGACCGCCACCTGTGCGCTGGCATTGCGCATTTCGCCGGTGTAATCGAGGATCTGCATGCGCCGGTTGACGATGGTGTCCATCATCTCGCGCGCCTGTTTCAGCGTCAGCAGCCCGGCGACGACGAGCGCACAGGAGAGCAGGATGAGGACGCCGAAGGCGGACGCGAGCCGCGTCCCGACGTTGTAGCGTTGCAGGATTCCGATCATGAGGGGCCACCAAGTAAGAAAAGGAGAGCAGCCCGCGCCACGACCTGGATCGCGCAGGACACCCTCGGGCCAACGGCCTGGGCGCGATGCGACGGAGAAGAAGGAAAAGACACTTCCAGCACCGGCCGCATCGGGGTGTCCCATGCGGGTACTCGTACTAGGTAACGGCGACCCGCAAAGAATCTTGATGCGCAACTGCGCACAGTTTTCTAAATTCCCTCAGCATCGTGACTACGATGTACACGTTGCGCGTCTCCCTCACGCCACCGTTGCGCACTCGTAAATTCCATGTGAAACAAGGATTAGAAGGCGCCCTATCGGCGCCGGCGCACGTCACACTTACCGCCGCAGGCGTCGCCACGCGCACACCAAGAATGTCGTAAACGGCATATATCCGCGACCGCCCGGGCGACCGGCCTCCGCGCCGTCGGGCGCGGAGGCGGCGTGCCTTACTCGGCCAGGTTGGTGCCGGCACCGGCGGTGGCGATGACCTTGGCCTTGACCTGCGCGGCAGGGATCGCCGTGTACATGTAACCCAGCGACTCGGGATAGGTCTTGGACGAGATCCAGGTGGTGGCGTTGGCGTAGGGCTTGCTGGTGCTCTCCGGCACCGTCCAGGTGATGCCGCTGCCGACGTAGTTGTTGATCAGGTCCCAGTAGCCGATCTCGCTGCTGTCGCGCGAGGTCACCGGGTTCTTGATGTTCTCGAAGTAGTTGGCTTCGATCAGCGCCACCCCGCCCATGCGCACGTTGATGCCGGAGGTGAAGACGTTGTTGAAGTAGTTGTTGTAGATGTGGCTCAACCCGCGCCGCTGCAGTGGCAGGCGCGATTCCACGTTCTCGAAGCGGTTGTGATGGTAGGTGGTGCGCGCCGCGGCGTTCTGGGTATCGCTGTCGCTGTAGCCGTTGAGCGCGACCTTCTGGTAGTCGTGGATGTAGTTGTACGACACGGTGACGTGGTTGACGCCCTTCTTCATGTCGATGCCGCCGTCGAAGGACGCGTCGCCGGCGCCGGGGCATTTGGTCAGCGAGGCGAAGATGGTGTTGTGGTCCACCCAGATGTTGGACGGCTGGCCGCTGGAATTGCCTTCCAGCGAGATCGAATCGGCGTCCTCGCCGCCGGGCAGCAGGCCGATGGTCATGTTGCGGATGATGACGTTGTGCGCATTGCCGACCACGCGCACGCCGAAGTTGGCCGAGGAGCCGTTCGCCCCCTTGATGGTGATGTCGCGCTTGTTCTTGATCTGCACGGTCTTGGCCGGCAGCTTCCATTGCGTGCATACGTCGGTGATGCTGGCGTAGTTGAAGCTGCCGGTGTAGTTGAGCACCAGGCCGCCGGAGCCGGCGTAGTTGTCGATCGCCGCCTGCATCGCCTCCATCGTGGCGACGTTGACCGGAATGGCGTTGCCGCCACCGGTGGTGTTGGCGCCGTAGCCGACCGGGCCGGCGAAGGCCGGGGCGGCGCCGACGGCCAGAGCGAGCGCCAGTGCGCCCCTGCGGAACTGCTGCTGCATGATGTCTCTCCCATCTGTCGCGATGAGTGCAGGACGCATGACAGTGCATGCATGCGCCGGCACGGGGCGTGGGGGCCGGCGGCATTCTTGGAATGCGCGCGGCGGCCGGTGCAATCGCCGCGACGCAGAACTGGAACCCTGCGCTCCGTTCGCCGCGCGGGACAGGACAAGCGGACACGCACGGTCCGCAGGAGACAGACAGCGACAGCCGGGGACAGGCTTCCCGCACGCACGCTGCGTTGGACGCACCTCGCCGGCAACGACGGCGAACGGCCGTGCATCGCACGCATCGCCATCGCCGTCGGCGCACCGCGCGGGGGACAAGCGCACGCCGGCGCTGCGCGGCCGCGAATGTTGCGGCCGCAGCACGTTTGCGCGGACCATCCGACGCCGAACAGGCGCCGGATGGCCGCGACACGCTCAGCTCACCGTGTCCAGGCGGTTGTCGCTGCGGTCGGCGTCGGGCAGCACATGGTCCGGATCCAGGGTCACGTGCAGCACCTTCTGCGTACTCGGCACCCGGATCTGCGGCTGGGTCTGCTGCATCCAGGTCTCCACCGGCACGCGCTGATCGAGATGGCTGCCGTCGGCGAAGTCGATGCGCAGGGTCGCCGGCATCACCAGCTTCTGCCGGCTGCCCAAGGTCACCAGCAGGCCCTTGGCCGGATCATGATCGACGTAAGCGGCCGCGCGCACGCCCATGTCCAGCTGCCAGTTGTTGAAATACCAGCCGCGCCACCACCAGCTCAGGTCCTCGCCGGCCTCGCTCTCCATCAGCCGGAAGAAATCCGACGGCGTCGGGTGCTTGTAGGCCCAACTGGCGATGTACTTGCGGAACGCCGGATCGAAGCGCGCCGGGCCGAGGATCTGCTCGCGCAGCAGCACCAGGCCCAGCGCGCCCTTGAAGTAGGTCAGCGGATGCCGGTATTTCTCGCTGGTGGCGTCGGCGCGATCGAGCAGGGTCGGCGCCTGCGCGTCGGCCAGCAGTGGCAGGATCTCGTCCACCGGGTTGCCGCCGCCGGGCGCGTACTCGCCATCGCGCTTGGGCGCGAATTCGCCATGGTTGATCGCGTCGGAGGCGTAGACGTCGATGAAGGTATTGAAGCCCTCGTCCATGAAGGCGTGGCGGCGCTCGTTGGAGCCGACGATCATCGGGAACCAGCCGTGGCCGAGTTCGTGCGCGGTGATCCAGAACAGTTGCTTGCCGCCGTCCTCCATGTCGTCGAAGACGATGCCGGGGTACTCCATGCCGGCGCCGTGGCCGCCCAGGTTCACCGCCGCCGGCCACGGGTACGGATACCACTGCGAGAAGTGTTCGATCGAGGCTTTGACGAACTCGGTGGAGCGGCCCCACTTGTCGCTGCCGACCGCGCTGCGCGGATACACCGACATTGCCAGCGCATGCTTGCCTTCGGGCAGGTTGATCCGCGCCGCATCCCACACGAACGCTGGCGAGGCGGCGAAGGCGACGTCGCGGGTGTGGTCCATGTGGAAGCGCCAGGTCTGGGTGCCGCTGGCGCTGGGCCGGCTGGCCGGCGTGCCCACCTCATCGGCGCCGCGGATGGTCACCGTGCTGTCGCTGGCGGCGGCTTGCGCGAGGCGCTGGCGCTGGGTGGCGGTCAGCACCTGCGCGGGGTTCACCAGCTCGCCGGACCCGGCCACCAGGTAGTCCCACGGCACCGTCACCGCGTAGTCGAAATCGCCGTACTCCAGGTAGAACTCCGCGCCCAGGTAGGGCTGGGTGTCCCAGCCGCGCAGGTCGTCGTACACCGCCATGCGCGGATACCACTGCGCAATCTCGTAGATGTCGCCGTCGGCGGTGGGCGTGACCGCGGTGCGGCCGCCCCAGGTGCCGGGCACGGTGTAGGCGTAGTCGATGTGCAGCTTGAGCGCCTTGCCGCTGGCCAGCGGCTGCGGCAGATCCACGCGCATGCGCGTGTCGTCGATCAGGAAGGTGGCCGCCACGCGCTTGCCGCCCTGCTCCAGTTCCACCTTGGCGATGCGGTAGCCCTCGGTGCTCTGCGGCGCGGGCCGGTCGGCACGCGCGGCGCGCAGGGTGCGGGCGCGGGCATCGACGCGGTACAGGTTCTGGTCCAGCTGCAGCCACAGCACGTCCAGCGTGTCCGGGCTGCGGTTGCTGTAGGTGATGGTCTCCTGGCCGCGCAGCGTGTGCGTGGCCGGTTCCAGGGTGGCGTGCAGGTCGTAGTCGGCGCGGTTCTGCCAGTACTGCGGGCCGGGCACGCCGCCGCCGCTGCGGTAGGCGTTGGCCGGCTGCGGCAACTGCAGCGGTGCGAACAGCGCCTGCGGATCGTAGGTACCGGCGCCATCCGCGGCGGCGGCAGTGGCGGCATCGGCCTGGGCGGCGGCGACAAGGGAAACACAAGCCGCGGCGAACGCAGCGCGGCGCAGGACAAGGATCATGGTGGCGTCCGTGGGGAGGATCGCCGCCGATGGTAGGCCGATTGGGGGTGGCGCGAATGTGCCGTTCGCCACCTTCGGCAGCGGATGCTCGGCAAGACGGAGTAGCAGCGGCTTCAGCCGCGATGGGCGCTACCGGGAAGGCCCGTCGCGGCTGATCCCCGAAGGGGACAAGCGCCGCTCCTACGACGGCAGGGTGACGCGCGCCGGGCTCAGCCCAGCAAGGTCTCCAGCACCGCCATGCGCACCGCCACGCCGTTGGCGACCTGGCGCAGGATGCACGACTGCGCGCCGTCGGCGACCTCGTCGGTGATCTCCACGCCGCGGTTGATCGGGCCCGGATGCAGCACCACCGCGTCCTTGGACGCGCGGCGCAGCCGCTCGGCGGTGAGGCCGTACTGGCCGTGGTAGTCCTCCAGCGAGGTCACCAGGCCTTCCTCCATGCGCTCGCGCTGCAGGCGCAACATCATCACCGCGTCCACGCCGTCGAGCATGGCGTCGAAATCCTCGCCGACCACGCAGCCGTCCAGGGTGTCGTCGTCGGGCAGCAGCGCGCGCGGACCGCAGACGCGCACTTCGCCGGCGCCGAGGGTGCGCAGCGCGTGCAGGTCCGAGCGCGCCACCCGCGAATGCTTGACGTCGCCGACGATGACCAGCTTGAGCTTGGAGAAATCGCCACCCTTGGCGTGGCGCAGGGTCAGCATGTCGAGCAGGCCCTGGGTGGGATGCGCGCTGCGGCCGTCGCCGGCGTTGATCAGCGCGGTGCCCTCGCCCGCCGCCTCGGCCAGACGCTCCACTGCGCCATCCTCGGGGTGGCGCACGACGAAGCCGCGCACGCCCATCGCTTCCAGGTTCTTCAGCGTGTCGCGCGCGGTCTCGCCCTTGCGCGTGGACGAGGTGGAGGCGTCGAAGTTCAGCACGTCGGCGCCGAGCCGCTGCGCGGCCAGCTGGAACGAACTGCGGGTGCGCGTGGACGGTTCGAAGAACAGCGTGCACACCGCGGTGCCGGCCAGCACGTTGCGCTTGCCGACCCGACCCACCGCCGCGTCGCGGATCTGCCCGGCGCGGTCCAGCAGTTGCAGCAGGGTCGCGCGCGGCAGCCCTTCCAGGGTCAGCAGGTGGCGCAGGCGCCCGTTCGAATCGAGTTGCGGATCAGTCATGGCGGGTCCGGGCAGTGGATCAGGGAGGGGGAATGGCGTCGTCGGGCGCGGCCAGCCAGCGCTCCACGATCACCGCGGCGGCCACCGCGTCCAGCGCGGCGGCGTCGCGGCGGCGCTTGCGGCCGGCGGCACGGTCCACCGCGAAGCGTTGCGCGGCCTCGACCGAACTGGAGCGTTCGTCGACCAGCACCACCGGCAGGCGGTAGCGCGCGCCGAGTTCGCGGGCGAAGGCGTGCGCGCGCTTGCGATTGGGCTGGTCGGCGCCGTCGAGGGTGAGCGGATCGCCGACCACCAGGCCGTGCGGCCGCCATTCGGCGTGCAGGCGGTCCAGCGCCGGCCAGTCCGGCCCCTGCGCATGCACGTCGATCACCGCCAGCGCGCGCGCGCCGTTGCCGAAACAACTGCCGACGGCCACGCCGATGCGGCGGTGACCGACGTCGAAACCGAGCACGGTGCCGTCGCGGCGGATCGTCGCGGGCGCGGCGCTGGTGGGCGCGGGTGCGCCAGGCGCAGGCAGGCCGGACTCAGGCATGCCCGCTGTAGTCGGTGAGGCGGAACAGGTCCACGCCGATGCGCCCGGCCGCGGTCTGCCAGCGCCGCTCCAGCGGCAGCTCGAACAGCAGTTCGGCATCGGCCGGTGCGGTCAGCCAGCTGTTCTCGCCCAGTTCGTATTCCAGTTGGCCGGCGCCCCAGCCGGCGCAGCCCAGCGCGACCACCGCGTTGCGCGGCCCCTCGCCGCGCGCCATCGCCTCGAGCACGTCGCGCGAGGTGGTCAGGTACAGGCCGTCGGCGAACGCCAGGCTGGAATCCCAGCCATGCGCGCCGTCGTGGATGACGAAGCCGCGCTCCGGATGCACCGGCCCGCCGCTGAGCACCACCTGCTCGCGCAGCGTGGCGTCGATGGTCTCGATGCCCATCTGCTCCAGCACTTCGCCCAGGGTGTATTCGGAGGCGCGGTTGACCACCACGCCCATCGCGCCGTTCTCGTCGTGCTGGCAGATCAGCGCCACGCTGCGGGCGAAGTTGGGATCGGACAGCGCCGGCAGCGCGATCAGCAGTTGGTTGGCCAGAGGCGTGGGCAAAGCGGACATGGCCCCATTCTATCGTCCCTCCCGCGTGCGCGCTGCCCGGGCTGCGGCGGGCTGCCATAATCCGCCCGACCGCGGCCGCGACCGGTCGCCCAGGAGCACGCACGCATGGACACGCCCCCCGATCTGCCACGCCAGACCCGCGCCTTCATTGTGCTGGTGGCCCTGCTGCAGGGCGCGCTGCTGTACCTGGCGCAGCGCGGCGCCGAGCGCGGCCTGTGGCCGTTCGGCTCCCTGGGCGGCCAGGTGTGCTGGTACACCCTGGTGCTGACCGTGCCGACCATGACCCTGCTGTCGGTGCGGCACCTGGGCGCGCTGCGCCTGTGGCAGCACACCGTCGCGGTGGCGGTGCTGGTGGCGGCCCTGTCCGCCTGGGCGGTGTGGAACGCCACCGGCGCGCCCGGCCTGCGCGCCGGCCAGGTGCTGGGCCCGTTCGCTGCGACCGTGGCGCTGGCGATGTTCGTGCTGCTGCCGTGGCTGCAGTGCCGGCTGCAGCACGGGCGCTGGCAGGCGCCGTACCGCGACCTGTTCGAGCATGCCTGGCAGAACGCGCTGACCCTGGCGCTGGCGCTGCTGTTCGTGGGGATCTGCTGGCTGGTGCTGTGGCTGTGGGGTGCGCTGTTCGCGCTGGTCAAGCTGACCCTGTTCCGCGACCTGTTCCGGCAGACCGCCTTCGTCTACTTGGCCACCGGCACCATGTTCGGCCTGGGCATCCTGATCGGCCGCACCCAGCAGCGCGCGGTGCAGGTGATGCGGCAGATCCTGTTCGCGATCTGCACCGGGCTGCTGCCGCTGCTGGCGTTCGTGGCGGTGCTGTTCGCGCTGAGCCTGCCGTTCACCGGCCTGCAGCCGCTGTGGGAGACCCGGGCCGCGGCCAGCATCCTGATCGCGGTGGTGGCCACGCTGGTGGTCTTCGTCAATGCGGTGTACCAGGACGGCACCGCCGACGCGCCCTACCCGGCCTGGCTGCAACGGGTGATCGACGCCGGACTGCTGAGCCTGCCGCTGTACGCAGGGCTGGCGCTGTACGCGCTGTGGCTGCGCATCGGGCAGTACGGCTGGAGTACCGAGCGCTTTGCCGGCGTGCTGGTCGCGGTGGTCGCCTGCGGCTACGCATGCGGTTATGCCTGGGCGGTGCTGCGCCCGGGCGCGCGCTGGCTGCAGCCGCTAGCGCCGGTGAACCGGGTGTTGTCGTGGGTGGTGATCGGCCTGGCGCTGGCGGCCAGCTCGCCGCTGCTGGACCCCTACCGCCTGGTCGTCGGCGACCAACTGCAGCGCCTGGCCGATGGCCGCACCAGCGCCGCGCAACTGGACCTGGCCTACCTGCGCTTCGACAGCGGCCGCCGTGGCTATCGGGCGGTACAGGCGCTGCGCGAGGTGCCCGCGTTCGCCGACGATCCGGTGCAGCGCGAGCGCCTGCAGCAGGTGCTGCAGCGCCAGCAGCGCTGGGGCGGCGACAACGAGGATGCGCCGCGCAGCACCGATCCGCTGCAGGTGCGCCAACGCATCGTGCCGGCCGCCGGCAGCGCCGAGCCCGACGCCGCCTGGTGGCAAGCGCTGCTGGCCGGCAAGATCGAGGACGGCAATTGCCGGCGCGAGGGCGCGCAGTGCGTGGCGCTGCGCCGCGACCTGGATGGCGATGGCCACGACGACGTGCTGCTGTGCAATGCCAGCGCCGGCTACGGCGTCGAATGCCGGATCCACACCGACCCGGGCAGCGGCTGGCGCGACGTGGCGCGGACGCATTTCTTCCCGCGCCACGGCGACAACGCCGAGGCGCTGTACCAGGCACTGCGCGACGGCAAGCTGCAGGTGCTGCCGCGGCGCTGGCCCGACCTGCAACTGCCCGGCACCCAGCGGACCGAGCTGTACCCCGCCGACCCCAACGACCAGATCGACTGACGGATACCCGCCGCATGAGCAGCTACTGCGATATCGCCCCCGGGCACCCGGTGCACGGCCACTACCACGACCACGAATACGGCGTGCCGCAACGCGCCGAAGCCGACCTGTTCGAGCGGCTGGTGCTGGAGATCAACCAGGCCGGTCTGAGCTGGGAGCTGATGCTGAAGAAGCGCGCCGGCTTCCGCGCCGCCTACGCCGGCTTCGACGTGGACACGGTGGCGGCCTTCGGCGAGGCCGACGTGCTGCGCCTGCTCGGCGATGCCGGGATCATCCGCAACCGGCTCAAGGTGCAGGCGGCGATCCACAACGCGCAGGTGATCCAGCGCCTGCGCGCCAGCCACGGCAGCTTCGCCACCTGGCTGGACGCGCAGCATCCGCGCAGCAAGGCCGAGTGGATCAAGCTGTTCAAGCGCACCTTCCGCTTCACCGGCGGCGAGATCACCGGCGAGTTCCTGATGAGCCTGGGCTACCTGCCCGGCGCGCACCGCGAAGACTGCCCGGCGTTCGCGCGCATCGCGCAGCTGGATCCGCCGTGGATGCGCAGCGCATGAACGGCGCAGCAGCGCCTGCTGCGCCTGCGCGCTTCGCCGCCGCACCACGGTGGATGCCACGGATACGGCCGACATCGTGGGCGACGGCGGCGCTGCTCGCACTGGCCGCATGCCCGGCGCCCGCGCATGCGGGCGCCCCCGGGACGGCGACGCTGCCGCAGGTACTCGAGCAACTGCGCCGCGAGATCGAGGCCGAACCGGCCAGCAACCCCACGCCGATCGACACGGTGCTACAGCACCATGAGGACACCACTGGCGTGAGCTTCGACCTCGCCGCAGCGGGCGCCGCAGCCGCGCCACTCGTGCAACCGGCCGGCGTCACCGCAGACGAATGGCAAGCGGTGCGCACATACCTGGGTGACGCCGGCACCGCGCAGGACGACGTTTCCGAAAACGGCGACGACCACTACACCCTGCTCGATCTGGACGAAGACGGGCAACGCGATCTGGTGATCACATCCTATGTCGGCGGCACTGGCCTGTTCACCGAGATCACGGTGCTGCGCCGCGACCCCGTACACGGCTTCCTTGCCCTGCCCAACACCGCACCCGACACAGCGCCGGCGACAGGCACCTTCAGCATCAACGGCCGCGGCAGCGATCAGACCCTGTACTGGCTGCGCATCGACGGCCGCAGCTATGCCGCCTATCGCGACGGCGACTACTTCCAGGACACGCTGACGCTGTCGCGCCCGCTATCGCCGCTGCCACAAGAGCACAGCAGCTCCCGCGTGCTGCAGGTGCGCTACCGCTACCGGCATACGCTGGCGCCTGCGCCAGATACTGCGAACGCCACGACCGAGGAGCAGGACGCCGCACGCTGGCTGACGCAGCACCCGCAACTGCGCGCGGTCGCGGACCGGGAGTTGCAGCGCCTCGGCTTCGACGCACAGGGCCGGCAACGCCGGCCGAACCCGGACGCGCGCTGCCCGGTTCCAGCAGCGACCAGCGACCCCGAAGAACGCGCGCAATGGCCGTGGCACGGGCCCGGTCACTATACGTTCGACTACGTCGCCGACATACGCCTGCGGCACGGATCGGATTGCTACAGCGCCAGCATCGTCGCCTTCCGCAGCAGCAACCTGACCTCCTACGCTGCCTGCTGTGCGCTGTGGCTGTACGCCGCGCCCGGCGAGCAGGCGGTGACCTTGCCGCTGCTGTCCAAGCGCGAGCGCAGCAGCGTCAGGCTGACCGCAGCGGCACCGCCCGCGCAGTGAACGTGGGCGGATCACCGCGGATCGGTCGCCACCGGCTCGCGCGCGATGCAGCGGAAATGCGCCCCCGCTGGGTCACGCCGGAAACGGCGGCGTTGGCACGCGAGCACGGATAGTGCGGGGGCAGCCCCATACCGCCGGCAAGTGGTTGGCGTTGAAGGAATCTGAGCGCCGGCGTCCTCTACCGCTCGCGCACGGCGTGGCGGTCGGCATCACCCCGCCAGCCGCGCCTGCCAGAACGGCGCCTGCGCCCAACGCCGCTCGCGCGCGTACAGCGCCCCGCGTTCGCGCAGGTAGGCGCGGAAGCGCGCGAACACGTCCTCCTGGTACGCCGCCAGCGGTGCCGGGCCGGCACCCTGCAGATGCGCTGCCAGTGCGTGCGCGGCGGCCTCGCCGTCCTGCAGGGCCTTGACGATGCCGTGCGCGGTCAGCGGATCGTAGGCGCTGGCCGCGTCGCCCACTGCCAACCAGTCGGCGCCCACCACGCGGCTGAGAATCGCCGACGGCCCCAGTGCGGCGATCAGGCCATCGGCCTCCGGCGCGCGGGCCGCGCCCTGCGCCAACCATTGCGCGACGTGCCGGGTCTGGTGCGCCGCCGCCAGCCACACGTCGCGGTCCAGGTACTGCCGTTGCCGGCGCGGCTCCAGCGCCAGGGCCAGCATCAAGCGCTCATGCGGCAACTTCGCCGCATACCACCAGCCGTCGGCGCAGGCCTCCAGCAAGGCCTGCGACGGAATCGCCTCGGCCTGCTCCAGCGCGAACACACCGGCGACGAAGGCCAGGCAATCCACCTCGTTGCGGGCAACGCCCAGCCGCCGCACCGCCGCGGCGGCGATGCCGCTGGCGTCCACCAGGAACCCGGCGCGCAGCCGGCGCACGCCGCCCTGCTCTTCGTGCAGTTCCAGCACGTGATCGCCATCGGCGGCGCGGCCGACCGCGCCCAGGCGCAGGCCGCGCAGCAGCGTACCGCCCTGCGCCGGCACCGCCGCGGCCAGCATCGCGTCGAAGGCGGCGCGGTCCACGTGCCAGCCCTTGCCGTGGCCGGCGACGATGAAATCGTTGTAGCCCAGCTCCGGCCGGCCCCAGCTGGCGCAACTGCCGGCCGAGGCCAGCGGCCGCTGCGCCAGGAACGCCTCCCACACGCCCAGCCGCTGCAGCGCCGCACTGGCGGTCGGCGCCAGCGCCTCGCCCAGCCGCCAGCCTGCGGCGCGGCCCATGTCGACCACGACCACGTCCCCGACCCCGCGCGCGGCCAGCGCCAGCGCCGTGGCGCAGCCGGCCGCGCCGCCGCCGACGATGGCGACGGCGCAGCGGATGTCTGCGTTCATCGCCACCGCCGCGTCGGGCAAGACCCGGCGAGCCCGCCCCGTCCGTTGGTCACGGATTCGGATCCACCGGCATGTTCGCCATCGGCCAGGGCGCCACGAACTCTTTGCCGGGATCGAACTGGCTGGCCACTTCCAGCAGCATGTCGGCGGGATAGTCGGGCTTCCCGGTGGGCGGCGCGATCTGCGAGCCGCTGACGACGAAGCCGACCTTGGCCCAGTTGGCGACGAAGTCCGCGTACGCCTGGAAGCGTCCGGCTCTGGTCGGATACGGGCTGTCGGTGCCGACGCCGCGGACCGAGTACACCTGCGGCCCCAGGTACCAGGTGTTGTCGTCCGGATCGACCTGGCACAGCGCCGCCGGGTAGACCGCGAACGGCCGCTCGGCCGGCCACGACCAGAACAGGGTGTTGTTCGGATTGACCGTCTGCTGCCCGGGATTGGGATCGGGCAGATGGGTGGCGCAGGAGTTGTAGTCGGTATGCCAGGGCACCGACATGAACTTGGACAGGTCGCCCGGCTCCACCGGATGCGTTTGCAGCGGCACATAGCCGAAGCTCAGGAACGCGCTGCCCTTGCTCGCCTTGCTGTAGTCCAGCGCGGCCTGGTTGATGCGGAACGGGCCGCAATCCTGGGCCTTCCAGTCCTGCACGTAGAGATTGACGTCGCGGATCGGGAACGACACCTCGATGCCCGGGCTGTAGCGCCCGCCCAGGCAGTTCTGCAGGGTGACGCGGTCCAGCGCTTCGCCAGGGCCCAACACAGGTGCGCCGCCCTGCACGTAGTTCTTGCCGTGCCACTGGCTCAACAGGAAGTACTGCGTGGAACTGACGCTGAGAAAGCTCTTCTGCGCATCGCCCAGCGACAGCGGCATCATCGGCGACCCGGTCTCGGTGTCGGCGGCGGAGGCCGGGTCGCGGATCAGCGTCTTCAGGTTGGGAATCTTCGCGCTCGGATCGTCGGTGGGCTGGATCTGCCCGATCATGTCGTGGCCCTTGACCGCTCCCGACGGCAGATTGGTGTTCCAGCGCTGCAGCATCGCCGCGTGGAAGATCGGCTGGATGTCGTCGCTGAAGGACGGCTGGTAGGTGGCGACGAATGCGTTGTTGGCGTACAGCGACGGCACAAGACCCAGTGCGCGCACCCACACGTCGTAGACGTCGTCCCAGGTGGACACCACGTTGCGGGTCTGCGGCGCATAGCCCGGATCGCCGGTGACGTACCAGGCACCCTGCACGCTGGCGGTGGATCCGTCGTTGAAGATCAGCACGGCATTGACCGGGCCATCGGCCGCGTCGTCGTACCACAGGCCGTTCTCGGTCGCGTCCTCCAGCGGCGGATAGCTGCCATCGGCCCCGATCACCGCCGAGGTGCGGGCGAAGCCGCCGGCCACGATCAGCGCGCCGTTGGCCTCCACGCGCATGTCGCCCAACGAATCGAGCTTGCCGAGCGGTTCGTGCAGCGTATGGAACATCGAGGGAAAGCTGACCGGATAGGCCGGCTGCGGGTGGATCGTGCCGCTGGCATCGGCGTAGCTGGCGGTGCTGGTCATGTCGAAGCCAACCACGGCGCTGCCCGCCGCGGCGGCGCTGAGCGCGCGCGGGCCTGCATCGATCACCAACTGCCGCAACCGTGTCGGATCGTTGGGATCGCTGGGATTTGCGGCATCGGGATAGTTCGGGTTGCGCAGTTCCAGCAGCCCGGGCTCCTCGTAGGCGCCGATGCCGCGAAACTGGCCGCCCTGGCTCACCGTCGAATAGTTGTTGAGCTTCTTGTTGGCCAGATGCACGGTCCACACGATGTCCTTGACCGTCTTGCCGTCGATCGTGCTGCCGACGTCCACGCGCACGCCGCCGCCATTGGGATAGCTGCCGGAACTGCCGCTGGGATAGGCGTAGATGTGGAAGCGCGCGGCCTGGCGCTTGACGTTGCCGGCGGCGTCGCGGAACTGCTCGGCGGTGATCGGCGTGGACTCGGTGCCGGGCTGCACCGGCAGCCCGCCCATCAGCCCGTCGGCACCGCGGGTGCCGGCCGCGGTCACCGGAGCGAGATAGAACTCCTGGCTGTCGCCAACGCGGCCGATGCCGATTGCCGGATGCACGCGAAACACGTTGCTGGTCATGGTGACTTGCTCCTGATCCGGATGAGAGGGGCGCGCCTCAGCGCGGCGTGGACGGCCGCGCCGCCGGCGGGGCCTTCTGCGGCAACTGCGCCTGGAAGTAGTCGTTGATCACCACATGGCTGATGTTGACGTTCAGCCCCGGCAACGACTGCGCGCGCGGATCGGGCGAAATCACCTGGGTGGTGTTGTGGCAGGCGAAGCAGTTGTTCTGCGTGCTCTGCACCTGGGTGAAGGTCTCGATGGTGGAATTGGACAGCTTGATCGAGCCGGTGAGCAGCGGCGGCGCACCTTCGGGTGTCGGCGAGGGAATGCATTCCAGGGCCGAACCCGGCTGGAACGTGCAGTTGGGCGCCAACGCATCCTTGGCCACGAACCAGATCGCGCCGACCTCGAAGTAGTTCTTCCACACGTCGTTCAACTGGCTCTGCACCGAGGTGTTCATCGACTGGATGTTGGCGATGTTGCAGTCCTGGCCGCTCGGGCACGGCTTCTGCCCGCCGTACGGCACCATGCGGCAGACCTGGGTCACCGGGCTCAGGGTCTGGGTCTGCGCGTTCAAGGTCAGCGCACCGGCACCGGCGGCGTTGACGTTGCACTGTTCGATCGGGGTACCGGCCTTGTAGAAGGTCCAGTCCTTGTCGGAGACGGGCTGGCCCGGATTGAGCGACGTGTCCACATCCGGTGCATTGTCGCGGTGCTCGAACGTGGCCCAGATCATCTCCGGATGGCCGGCGACCGTGCCGCCGATGTGGAAGCCGACCAGCGCCACGGTCTGGGTTTCGGTGTCGCCGGTGGCGATGATCTTGCCCTTGCGCATGCCCAGCTTGGCGATCTGCGCCTGGCGGGTATAGAACGTGGATACGTCCTCGCCCAGCTGCACCACTTTCCACGCCGCCTTCAGGGTCATGCTGCCGACCGGAAATGCCGCCTTCGGATCGAAGGCACGCAACGCCTTCGGATCCTGCAGGTGATTGCTGGCGATGAATTGGCCGAACACGTCGTTGGAATGGATCGAGTAATAGACCGCGCGCCCATGCCGATCCACCAGCACGCCGTCCGGGCCCGCCTGATCGATCAGTTCGACGGTGCGCGCCTGCTGCGAGCGGCCGATCAACGGATCGAGGACGCCGTCGGCCACGCCGCCGATGCCATCGCTGGACATGCTCAGGAAGCGCGGCTGCCCGCCCACGTCCTGGGTCAGCCACAGGAACGTATTCCACGACCACTGATGGAACTCGCAATTGCTGCTGGACGCGAAGCCCGCCGAATCCGGCGCCGGCGTTTGCGCATGCGGGAACCACGACGGCGCCGGTGGCCCCGGCGGCGTGCAGGCCGCTGCGCCTGGCGCGGGCCCCGATCCGGATCCCGCCACGGGCGTGGGTGTCGGCGTGACCGTCCCGCCACTGCTGCCGGGCTTCGATCCCGACCCAGGATTCACGGCAGAGCACGCCGCGACCACCACACAGACCAATGCTGCGAATCCCATCGCACGTTTCATCGCACTGCCCCTCGTTCCGTGGAAAAGCTGTAAGCGCCGGCAGCCGTCGCGGCGCGCCGGACAGGCAGCGCCGCGCCGCCGCGCAGGCGCGGCGTCGAACATCGTGGTGAACGTCATGCAGGTGGGATCGCGCTCCCCGCGATCGCGTTGCGCCGTCCGTGCGCACTCATCCTTTCTTCGACAGCAGCATGCGCTGCGTCACACTTGGACAGCAAGGCTGTTTCGTAGACACCGCGGAGATTCCGTAGACAGTTGCCGTCATGCACGGGCGATGCCGTGCCCAGCACAGTGCAGCGGCACGCCGATGGACGGCGGGCATTGCGTGCATGTCCTGCATGACCAAGCGCAACACGGGCAGATCGCGCGACGTTCGCGCCCCCGCAAGGAACCCCGCGTGCTGCGATGCGCGGGTTGCCGATCGCGCGACGGCGACCGGCCGTGGACTCACACGCCCATGTAGCGCCCGGCGCGATGGTTGAACATCAGCACCAGACTCAGCACCACCGCGCCGATCGCCGAGTACAGCACCTGCTGCGGCGCCAGCAGCCAGAACGCCACCGCCATCAGCGCCGCGTCGAAGCTCATCTGCACCTTGCCCGCGCTCCAGCCGCGGCTGCGCTGCAGGTAGACCGCGAGGATGCCGACGCCACCGAGGCTGGCGCGGTGGCGGATGAAGAACAGGATGCCCAGGCCGACCAGCGCGCCGCCGACCAGCGCCGAGAACAGCGGCGTCATCGTCGCCCACTGCGCCCAGCGCGGCAGCAGATCGGTCAGCAGGCCGCAGGCGGCGACCGCGACGAACGTCTTGAGCGTGAATTCCCAGCCCATGCGCCGCACCGCCAGCCAGTAGAACGGCAGGTTGACCAGCACGAACATCAGGCCGAAGTTCCAGCCCAGCGCGTAGTGCAACAGGAAGGCCACGCCGGCCATGCCGCCGATCATCAGCCCGCCATGGGCGAACACCGCCAGCCCCAGCGAGGCCACCAGGGTCGCCAGCAGCATGCCCTGCACGTCCTCGGCCACGCTGTGGCGCAGCGCGCGCGCATCCTGCACGGTGCCGGCCGAATCCGGCGGCGGGGTCAGCGGTCCGGCGGTGACGACGGTGCCGTCGTCGGGCAATGGGTCCAGGTCCGGACGCAGATCGGAATCGGGAAGGCTCACGGGAGGGGGCACAGCGTGGGGGGCGGTATTAGACACCAGGCGAGGGGTGGTTGCATATGAAACTTTGAAGACTCGCAGCGGATCGCCCCTGCCGCGTGTCGATGCCGGATGCCGCCCCTGTGGCCTCCCCGATTCCGCCTGGCGTTCGTGACCTATCGCTGCGGCAGAGCGATGTGGACGGGGAGGCCGACGGTCACCGCCCTCACCATCGAGATCACCACCAGCAGCACCACCGGCCCGGCGATGGCCAGCCACGTCCACGTCCAGGCGTTGAACCGCTCCGCCGCGCTGCGCGGCAGCCCGCGCGCCTGCTTGAACCGCGCCAGGCGCTGGTTGACCAGCACGACCGGCGTCCACGTCAGCAGCGTCAACAGCGACAACGCGGAGGGCCACGCGCCCAGCAGGCTCAGGCAGACATAGGCCAACGCCGGCCCCAGCCAGCCGACCAGTGCGCCACGCTGCGCGCCGATGATGCGTTCCAGCCCGCGAAAGCAGGCGAATACCCAAAGCAGCGAGAACACCGAGCGCCACACCGGCGAGATGCGTCGTCGCCCGGACAGCAGGCGCAAGGCGCGCCAGTTGCGGTAGAACCAGTACAGCGCATACCAGCCGAAGCTGGTCGCGCACAGCAGCGCCAGTTTGGCCGTCGAGGGCGCGAACAGCGTGAACAGCGGGTCGGCGGGTGCCGCAGCGGCCGCGGTGTCAGGCAGCGCGGCGACCGGGGCGGCGTAGGGGTTGTCGGTTTGCATGGCTCGCATTCTGGCGCACCGTACCCTCATCCGCCTCTTTGGGGCACCTTCTCCCGAGGGG
>NZ_NKUH01000037.1:0-99894 GCF_009192895.1 Xanthomonas sp. LMG 12460
GCTCATGCGGTGGGAATCCTGGGGGATGGCCGGATTATCGGCGATGTGGGGTAAAGAAGGGATCGGGCCCCGGGCCCCGACCAGACCCTGCGTACACGCCACATACGCCTCCAGCTTCGCCCGCGCACGCCCATCGGCGATGGCCGCACGGGCCAGGGCGATGCCGGCACCGATGTCAGCGGCCAGGCCGGCCACGTACAGCGCCGCGCCGGCGTTGAAGGCGACGATGTCCAGCGCCGGGCCGGGCACGTTGTCGAGCACCGCGCGCAGCATCGCCATCGATTCGGCGGCGTCGGCGACCTTGAGGTTGCGGCTGGCCGACATGGCGATGCCGAAATCCTCCGGGTGCACCTCGTACTCGCGGACCTGGCCGTCGCGCAGCTCGCCGACCAGGGTGCCGGCGCCGAGCGAGAGTTCGTCCATGTCGTCGCGGCCCCACACCACCAGCGCGCGTTCGGCGCCCAGTTCCTGCAGCACGCGCGCCTGGATGCCGACCAGGTCGGGGTGGAACACGCCCATCAGGATGTTCGGCGCGCCGGCCGGGTTGGTCAGCGGGCCGAGGATGTTGAAGATGGTGCGCACGCCCATCTCGCGCCGCACCGGCGCCACCACCTTCATCGCCGGATGGTGCACGGGCGCGAACATGAAGCCGATGCCGGTGGCCGCCAATGCCTGCGCCACCTGTTCGGGCTGCAGTTCGATCGCCGCGCCCAGCGCCTCCAGCGCATCGGCGCTGCCGGACTTGGAGGAGACGCTGCGGTTGCCGTGCTTGGCGACCTTGGCGCCGGCCGCCGCGGCCACGAACATCGCGCAGGTGGAGATGTTGAAGGTGTGCGAGCCGTCGCCGCCGGTGCCGACGATGTCGACCATGTGGGTGCGGTCGGCAACCGGCACGGTGCGCGAGAACTCGCGCATCACCACCGCCGCGCCGGCGATCTCGCCCACCGTCTCCTTCTTGACCCGCAAGCCGGTGAGGATGGCCGCGGTCATCATCGGCGACACCTCCCCGCGCATGATCTGCCGCATCAGCCCGACCATCTCGTCGTGGAAGATCTCGCGGTGCTCGATGGTGCGTTGCAGGGCTTGTTGGGGGGTGATGGTCATGGGAGAGGAGCTGCTCGTAGCTGGGGAAGAAGTAGATCTTTTCGGGTTTCCCAGGGGCGCTTATCTTCTTCGCTCATGGGGTAAAGAGGGTGTCCAATGCCATATTCCGAAATTACTACCTTGACTTTATGATCTGGATAAAAATGCACTTGAATATCCCCGCCTTGGCTTGGATATTGGGGTAGATCAACAATTGCTTCTTGCGGCGATGGGGGCTGCGAGCCATTTTGCGTGGTGTCATAGGTCCATTGGATCTTGACCTTCATTCCCGGATGCCAACGCCTTGGAATGGACGCACAGCATGAAAATTTCCCGCCCCCTTCCTCGGGCGAAAGGTTGGGTCCACTTGCGCCGTCGACTGTAAATCTCTCGATGCTCCAATCGCTCATGTGATTGTAACCAGTCACAGATGCGGGCAAGCGATCATTGCCGCAACCACTTAATGAGATGCAGGCGACAAGCATGGACAATGAACTCCAGTACTGGATGCGCTTTTTTGTTTTTCTGTTTTGCATGTGATGCGCTCAGCGCGCCTGCGTCGGCCGCGACATGCGCAGGCGCCCTTGCGCCAGCACCTCGAAGTAGTCGGCCGGGCCGCCGGCGCGCAGCAGGGTGGCGACCGCGGCCGGGTCGTAGATGCCGTCGTGCAGGGCGTGCTCGGCGATGTGCACGCCGACCACCTCGCCCAGCACCAGCCAGGTCTGGATCGGCTCGCCGCGTGCGCTCTGCAGCGGCAGCAACTGGCTGAGCCGGCATTCGAAGCTGACCGGGCTGGCGGCCACCCGCGGCGCACCGATCAGGCGCGAGGGCGCGGCGGTCAGGCCGGCCAGCGCGAACTCGTCGACCTCCGGTGCCACCGCGGCGGAACTGGCGTTCATCGCCTCGGCCAGCGGCCGCGTGGCCAGGTTCCAGGTGAACTCGCCCGTGGCCTCGATGTTACGCACGCTGTCCTTCCAGCCGATGCTGGCGAAGCCGACGATCGGCGGGACGTAGTTGAAGGCGTTGAAGAAGCTGTAGGGCGCCAGGTTGGCGATGCCGTCGGCGCCGCGCGAACCGATCCATCCGATCGGCCGCGGCCCCACAATCGCGTTGAACGGGTCGTGCGGCAAGCCGTGGCCGTTGGCCGGTTCGTAGAAATGGAAGGCGTCGGTGCGCTCGTGCATCGGCAGGGTCCGGCAGTGACGGGAAGCGGGCGACACCCGCGCGGCGCGCTCAGCGCTCCAGGAAGTTCTTCAGCAAGGCGTGGCCATGCTCGGTGAGGATGGACTCGGGATGGAACTGCACGCCCTCGACCGGGAACTGGCGATGGCGCAGGCCCATGATCTCCTCCACCGTGCCGTCGTCGTGTTCGGTCCAGGCCGTCACTTCCAGGCAGTCGGGCAGCGTGGCCTTCTCCACCACCAGCGAGTGGTAGCGGGTGGCCTCGTAGCGGTCCGGCAGGCCGGCGAACACGCCGCGGCCTTCGTGACGGATGCGCGAAGTCTTGCCGTGCATGATGGTGCCGGCACGCACCACCTGCCCGCCATAGACCTGGCCGATGCTCTGGTGACCCAGGCACACGCCCAGGATCGGCGTGCGCTGGCCCAGCCGCTCGATCAGTTGCAGCGACACGCCCGCCTCGTTCGGCGTGCACGGCCCCGGCGAGATGACGATGCGCTCGGGCGCCAGGCGCTCGATCTCGTCCACGCTGAGCGCATCGTTGCGCACCACCTTGACCTCGGCGCCGAGCGCCTGCAGGTACTGCACGAGGTTGTAGGTAAAGCTGTCGTAGTTATCCAGCATCAGCAGCATGGCGAAGGACTCATTGCGCGATCAGGAAGACCGCATAGACGTTTTCGGAAAGGGTGAGGGTGCCGGCTTCCAGGGAGTCGACGATCGCGCCAACGTCGCTGGCTGGCGCCGGCGGCTCTGGAGAGGACACAAAGCCGGCGCGGACGTTGCGCACGGCTGGCCAGGTGCCGGCCTGGATGCCATAGGAAAAGCTAGGCGCGACATCGGAGATGGTGTAAAGCCCCTGGATACGAACGCCATAGGCCTTGGCAAGCCCCTCTGCCGAAACACGGGTCTGCTCGGCGGCTTCCCGCTTGAGCTGCATACGTATCTCGTCCTCCTTGCTGTACGAAGTCTGGATTCCAGACAATTCGACCTCACGGCTGGTCTTGAATCCGCTTAGGAACTGGCGCGCATCGTCGAGCGACCGGAACGTGGCACCAATGCTACGCTTGACCTCGGTACCCTCGAACTCCTGAGTTCCCCCTTGCGGCGAGAAGCGATACGAGGGTTGGATCTGCAAAGAGGAGGCTATGATGCTGTCCTGCAAGGCACGATTCCTTTTGAGTGCTGAAAGAATCTGCTCCGCCGATGCCTGGATTCGCTTGCGAGCAAGGTCGGGCTGCATATCCACAGCGCGCAGGTTGATGCGTAGCGAGAACCTGTCCGGCACCACCTCGCGCTGCGCCTCCCCCTTCACCAACAAATGCGGCTGCGACGGCAGGCTGTTGACCTGCGCGCTGGCGACGGCCGGCAAGACCAGCACCGCGGCAAAGGCCCAGGCAACGAGCGTACGGACTTTCATCTTCCTCTCCTTGGCGGAATGTCAGCCGGCCGCACGCGGCGTGCCGGAGTGGATCAGCGCGGCGAAATCCGCGATCAACGTGTCGACCGCATCGGCCTGCGTCGCCCACGAGGTGACGAAGCGGATCACCCAGCGGCCGTCGCCCAGCACCTGCCAGCGCTCGAAGTCGTAGCGCTGTGCCAGTGTCTCGACCGCGGCGGCGGGCAGGATCACGAACAGCTGGTTGGTCGGCGAATCCGAGGCGAACTGCGCACCGGCCGCGGCCAGTCCCTCGCGCAGCCGCGCGGCCATGCGGTTGGCGTGCGCGGCAAGTTCGTAGAACAGTCCGTCCTCGAACAGCGCGGCGAACTGGGTGCCCAGTACCATGCCCTTGGCCAGCAGCGCGCCGCGCTGCTTGAGCAGATAGCGGAAATCCGCTTTCAACACCGGATTGAGGATCACCAGCGCCTCGCCGAGCAAGGCACCATTCTTGGTGCCGCCGATGTAGAACGCGTCGGTCAGCGCGGCGACGTCGGCCATGCGCAGATCGTTGCCCTCGGCGGTGAGCGCGCTGCCGATGCGCGCGCCGTCCAGGAACAGCAGCAGGCCATGCGCGTCGCAGAACGTGCGCAAGGCCTGCAGTTCGTGCTTGCGGTAGATCGTGCCGACCTCGGTGGTGTTGGACACATAGACCAGCCGTGGCTGCACCATGTGCTCGTTGCCGTGCTCGGCCAGCAGCGGCGCGATCCGCTCCGGCGTGAGCCGGCCGTCGGCCGCCTCAACGGTGAGCACCTTGTGCCCGGTGACCTCGATCGCGCCGGTCTCGTGGGTGGCGATGTGGCCGCAGGCCGCGGCGATCACCGCCTGGTGCGGGCGCAGGAACGCGGCGATGGCGGTGAGGTTGGTCTGGGTGCCGCCCACCAGCAGGTGCACGTCGGCGTCGGCGCAGCCGATCTCGGCACGGATCAGCTGCGCGGCGCGCGCGCTGTGCCGGTCCAGGCCATAGCCGGCGTTCTGCTCGACACTGGCGGCGGCCAGCGCGGCCAGCACGCGCGGATGCGCCCCTTCGCTGTAGTCGTTGCGGAAGCTAATCATTTTTCGTAACACTCGCAGCGGCCGCTTATCGCATCAAAGAGCCAGATTCGGTCAAAGTCAGTGCGCCCCATCACTTCGGAGATGAGTCGCCCAAGAGAGTCCATTTCCCACAACCGATGAAAATCCACCACTTGGCCGCTATGTATGACCAAGTCAAGGGAAGTCGACGTGTATTCTTTCCTTGATTTATCGTCAATAACTTTACGGAGCTTTTCAAAGCCAACATGGAGGTTTGTGTATTTGAAGGTCCCTTTCCCGACCTGATGCTCAAGCTCACTATCGGACAGCATCGTCAACTCAAAAAAAGCCTTGCGCCCCGCAATTTCGCATTGAACATCAGGCGCAGGCGGCTCAAATTGCTGGATAGTGCCGGGATCAACAGGCAATCCGGAAGCTCGCACAAACTCTTCAAACACGTCTCGCTCAAATTTGGCCTTCCGCGCCGCGCTCACTAGAGCCCCTTCGCCGCTTCGGCGACCGCGCGGAACAGTGCGCGGCCCTTGTTCATCGTCTCGTCCCACTCGGTCTGCGGATCGGAGTCGTAGACGATGCCGGCGCCGGCCTGCACGTGCAGGCGGCCGTGCTTGATCACCGCGGTGCGGATGGCGATGGCGGTATCGGCGTCGCCGTGCCAGCCGAGGTAGCCGATGCTGCCGGCGTAGACGTTGCGCTTGATCGGCTCCAGCTCGCGGATGACTTCCAGCGCGCGGATCTTCGGCGCGCCGCTGACCGTACCGGCAGGGAAGGTGGCGCGCAGCACGTCGGCGTAGCTGAGGCCGGGCAGCAGGGTGCCGGTGACTTCGCTGACGATATGCATGACGTGGCTGTAGCGCTCGATCACGAAGCGCTCGCCGACCGCGACGCTGCCGGCCTGCGAGACCCGGCCGGCATCGTTGCGGCCCAGGTCGATCAGCATCAGGTGTTCGGCGCGCTCCTTCGGATCGGCCAGCAGTTCCGCCTCCAGCGCCTGGTCCTCTTCGGGGGTCTTGCCGCGCGGGCGGGTGCCGGCGATCGGGCGTACGGTGACCTGGCCGTTCTCCAGCCGCACCAGGATCTCCGGCGAGGAGCCGACCACCTGGGTGTCGCCGACATCGAGGAAATACATGTAGGGCGACGGGTTCAGCGCACGCAGCGCGCGGTACACGTCCACCGGGCGCGCGGTGAACGGCACGCTCAGGCGCTGGCTCAGCACCACCTGGAAGATGTCGCCGGCGCGGATGTAGTCCTTGGACTTCTCCACCGCGGCGATGAAGCCCTCGCGGGTGAACCCGGAGACGAAGTCGCTCTCGTCCAGCACGTCGCGCGCCAGCGGCGCGGGGTAGCCGGCGCCGGGCTGGCGCAACGTCGTGGTGAGCGCATCCAGGCGTGCCTGCGCGCGCTCCCAGGCGTCGGCTTCGGCCGGGTCGGCATGCACGATCAGGTACAGGCGGCCCTTGAGGTTGTCGAAGACCGCCACTTCCTCGGACAGCATCAGCAGGATGTCAGGCGTGTCCAGTTCGTCGCGTGCCACGGCGCCGGCCAGGCGCGGCTCGATATAACCGATGCATTCGAAGCCGAACCAGCCGACCAGGCCGCCGGTGAAGCCGGGCACGCCCGCCAGCTTGGGCACCACATGCTGGGCGCGCAGCGCCTCGACCTCGGCGAAGGGATCGGCGACCTCGCGGCGCTCGATCAGCTCGCCATGGTCGCGCACCTCCAGGGTGTGCCCGCGGAAGGTGTACACGCGGCGCACCGGCAGGCCGATGATCGAGTAGCGCCCGAAGCGTTCGCCGCCTTCGACCGATTCGAACAGATAGGTATGCGGAGCGTCGGCGAGCTTGAGATAGACCGACAGCGGCGTGTCCAGGTCGGACAGCACTTCGCGGACGACGGGGATGCGGGTGTGACCTTCAGCGGCGTAGCGCTGGAACTGCTCGCGGGTAATCAAGACGGCTTTCCTTCCGGGAATCGGTGACAGGGCGGACGACGGCTGCAGGCCACCATCGCCACGCACGGCGAGCGGAAGTGAAGGAAAGCGGGGTCGTCAGACTGGACACGGCGGCTACTTTACCGCAACTGCGGCGACTGGCAACGGTTGCAGGCGCGACCGATCGAGTGCGGTGCGGAAGCGGTCGGCGAGGGCGTCGTGTCGGGACTGAAGTCCCTCCCACAGGAGGCGGCGCATGACTTCGGGCGCGCTGTTCGGCGCGCATCGCACCCATCCGTGATCCGTCGTGTTCGTCCTGCCACGGCGCGACCGAGCGCGGTGTTGCGGAGATCGGTAAGGACAGCGCGTCGGGACTGAAGTCCCTCCCACATGGGCGCCGGCCTTCGGGCTGGCCCTCGACCTGCGGTTAGCGCTCTGGCGCCTGCAGCAGCGGCGAGTCCGGCGGCAGATGCATGCGCAGGCGCCCGGGCACGCAGTCGATGCGGAAGTGGCGCGAGGTTTCCGGCTCGCCGTCCAGGTTCAGGGTCAGCGGCTGCGCCGCTTCGATCCGCAGCCACGGCAGGCGCGCGCGCACCGCCACCCGCTCCAGCGCGGCCTGCTTGCCGGACGTGACCAGGGTGCCCAGGGTCGCGGCGACCTCGCCGGTCAGCTCCGGCACCAGGGTCAGGTCGAGCAGGCCGTCGTCGAGCAGCGCGTCCGGGCACAGCACCTGGCCGCCACCGGCCTGGCGGCCGTTGCCCAGGCCGAGCGCGATGAAATCGCCTTCCCAGGCAAAGTCCGGCCCTTCGAAGCGGGCCCGGATCGGATCGATCCGGCCCAGCCGGCTCATGCCGGTGACCAGGTAGGCCAGCCCGCCGAGCATCTTCTTCAGGCCTTCGTCGGTCTCCACCGTGACCTGGGTGCCGAAGCCGCCGCTGGCGACGTTGGCGCACCAGTGCGGGCCGTGCTCGGCCTCGATGCGCAGCAGGTCGATCGGCAGCGCCGGCGTGCGGGCGATCAGTTCCAGTGCCTCCAGCGGCGGCAGCGGGAGACCGGTCGCGGTGGCGAAATCGTTGGCCGTGCCCAGCGCCACCAGCCCCAGGGCCGGCAGCGCGTCGCCCGGTTCCTGGCGATGCGCCAGCGCCGTGGCGACCTCGCTGAGGGTGCCGTCGCCGCCGGCGGCGACGATGCACGCAGCACCATCGGCCACCGCTTCGGCCACGTAGCGCTCGGCATCGCCCTGCTCCCAGGTCACCCGCACCTGCAGCGCCACGCCGCGCGTACGCATGGCCATGACCGCCTCGCGCAACGCCTCGTCGCCAGCCGACTTGCCGTTGAGGATCAGACGCCAATGCGCTGCAGCCATGCGAACCATCCCGGGGTGAGGCGCCCAGGCTAACGGGCGCGGCATGCGCGATGCGTGAATCCAGGCGGGTGCGCTGTCATACGCACGTCACCGTGCGTCCGGAACATGGAAGGCCATAGCAAGGAAGACGGATGGAGGCAGGATCAGCCTCCGATTTCTCTCCCAGGGGCCGCACCGGCGACGGTGCGGTTCTTTTCTTTTGGCCGTCCGGCGCCGCTCAGCCGGCCGCGAACCTGGCCAGCGCTTCGCCCTGCAGGCGATAGACGGTCCACTCGTCCTGCGCGCGGGCGCCGACCGCTTCGTAGAAGTCGATCGCCGGCTGGTTCCAGTCCAGCACCGACCATTCGAAGCGGCCGCAGCCCTCGGCCACCGCCTGCCGCGCCAGGTGCTGCAGCAGCGCCTTGCCGGCGCCCACGCCGCGGTGCGCCGGGTCCACGTACAGGTCTTCCAGGTACAGGCCGTTGCGGCCGAGCCAGGTGGAGTAGTTGTAGAAGTACACCGCGTAGCCGATCGGCTGGCCGTCGGCCTCGCAGATCAGCGCCTGCGCGCGGGCATCGGCGCCGAACAGGCTGGCGCGCAGGCCGGCCTCGTCGGTCTGCACCGCGTCCTCGGCGCGCTCGTAGCGGGCCAGGTCGCGGATCAGGCGCAGGATCAGCGCCGCATCGTCGGCCACCGCCGGGCGGATGTGCAGCGCCGCCATCTCAGCGCCCCGCCACCGCGGCGCGCATCTGCGTGATCACCTCGGCGTAGTCCGGCGCATTGAAGATGGCCGAGCCGGCGACGAAGGTGTCGGCGCCGGCGGCGGCGATCGCGGCGATGTTGTCCGGCTTGACCCCGCCGTCGATCTCCAGCCGGATCGGCTTGCCGCTGGCGTCGATGCGGGCGCGGATCGCGCGCAGCTTGTCCAGCGCCGAGGGAATGAAGGCCTGGCCGCCGAAGCCCGGGTTGACCGACATCACCAGCACCAGGTCCAGCTCGTCCAGCACCCAGTCGAGGATGTCCACCGGAGTGGCCGGGTTGAGCACCAGGCCGGCCTTGCAGCCGTGCGACTTGATCAGCTGGATGCTGCGGTGCACGTGGCGGCTGGCCTCGGGATGGAAGCTGATGATGCTGGCGCCGGCCTCGGCGAAATCCGGGATCAGCCGGTCCACCGGTTCCACCATCAGGTGCACGTCGATCGGCGCGGTGACGCCGTGCTTGCGCAGCGCCTGGCAGACCATCGGGCCGATGGTGAGGTTCGGCACGTAATGATTGTCCATCACGTCGAAGTGGATCCAGTCGGCGCCGGCGCGCAGCACGGCATCCACTTCCTCGCCGAGGCGGGCGAAATCGGCGGACAGGATGGACGGGGAGATGATGCAGTCGGACATGGCGGGATCTCAGCGCTTGCGCAGGGTGCGGATACGGTCGTAGGCGGTGTTGAGCTGGCTGGCCTTCTTCTCGGCGCGGGCGCGCAGCTCGGGGCTGGCGCTGGCGACCTTGTCGGGGTGGTACTGGGACATCAGCCGGCGATAGGCCAGTTCGATCTCGGCGTCGGTGGCGTCGCGGGTCAGGCCGAGTTCCCGGTAGGGATCCTCGCGCTGGGACAGCTTGAACCAGTCGGCGTCGAAGGCATGCCCGATCAGCAGCCCGATCAACGCGCCCAGCACCGGCGTGGGCCGCAGCAGCAGGGCCCCGGCGATGGCGCCGAGCAGTTTTCCGTACCAGGGCATGGGGCAAGGGCGGGCGCGGCGTCAGGGCCGGCCATTTTACGGCACAGCGAGGCATTCCGGCCGTACACTACGCGGCCCGCCGTCCGCCGCGGGCCCGCCGGGTCCCGGGACGGTCGCCATTGCGAAGTCCGTAGGAGTGCCTGTGTCCACCACGCTGTTGCAATCCGATCTGCCCGGCCTGCCCTTGCGCCACCGCGGCAAAGTCCGCGACGTGTTCGATATTCCCCGCGAGCGCCTGCCGGCCGACGCGCCGCCTGGCGACTACCTGCTGATGGTCGCCACCGACCGCCTCTCCGCCTTCGACGTGGTGCTGCCCGACCCGATCCCGGGCAAGGGCGAGATGCTGTGCCAGGTCTCCAACTTCTGGTTCAAGAAGACCGAGCACCTGATGCCCAACCACCTCACCGGCATCGACGTGGCCGCGGTGCTGCCCGAGGGCGTGGACAAGGCCCTGTACGCCAAGCGCGCGGTGGTGACCCGCAAGCTCAAGCCGGTGCCGGTGGAAGCCATCGCCCGTGGCTACCTGATCGGCAGCGGCTGGAAGGACTACCAGCGCACCGGCAAGGTCAGCGGCATCGAACTGCCCGACGGCCTGCGCCAGGCCGAGAAGCTGGCCGAACCGATCTTCACCCCGTCGACCAAGGCCGCGGTGGGCGATCACGACGAGAACATCGACTTCGACGCCATGGTCAAGACCGTGGGCGCCGAACTGGCCGAGCGCGTGCGCGACGCCACCCTGCGCATCTACCGCTTCGCCGCCGACTTCGCCGCCGAGCGCGGCATCCTGCTGGCCGACACCAAGTTCGAGTTCGGCACCGACGCCGACGGCCGCCTGTACATCATGGACGAGATGCTGACCCCGGACTCCTCGCGCTACTGGCCGGCCGACCAGTACGAGGTCGGGACCAGCCCGCCGAGCTACGACAAGCAGTTCGTGCGCGACTACCTGGAGACGCTGGACTGGGGCAAGACCGCGCCCGGCCCGCGCCTGCCGCAGGAGGTGATCGACCGCACCCGCGCCAAGTACGCCGAGGCGCTGCAGCGGCTGGCGGGGATTTCGGTCGACTGAGTGGATCGTGCGCCGGGCGCCGGCGCGTGAGGGTGGTCGCGGAAGGCGGCCGCCTTGCGGCCCGTGAGGTAATCGCTCCCGCTTCACGAGCAGATGGTCATGGATGTTCCTCGCGAACCAGCTGTGATCCGTCGCGATGTGCTGGTGTTTGATAGCGGGTTGCTCGGGCTACTTTCCGCCCTTGCATTGTCAGTTGTAGCGATGGCGGCAATGCCCCGCCCCGACTTCACGACATGATGATCCTGGTGAACTAAACTCATCCGCCCGCGGGGCGATTGCCCGCCCGACCCGATCAGGAAGATCCGTTGGCTACCGCACGCCCCATTCTGATGTCCCTGGCATTGGCCGCGGCCCTGGTTGCGTGCAAGGCGCAACCGGCTGGCTCCACGGTCACTGCGGCGGCTGGCGCGCCCGCGCAGACCGCACCCGCCGCAGCCGCCGCAGCCGCCCCGCGTTGCCAGGACGCCGATTTCGATGCCTTCCTCAAGCGCTTCAGCGCCGACATCGCGGTCCAGGAGAAGGCGACCGCCAACCCGTTGACGATGATCCACATCGACCCGGACGCGCAGCCGGAACCGGCGCCGGTGACCCGCAACGTGCCCCTGGCCGAGGTCGAATGGCCGGTGATCCCGAACCTGGAGGCAGCCCGCAAGGGCGGGCGCGAGGTCGTGGTGACGCAGAACGCCGAGGGCCGGCAGGTCCTGGTGCGCACGCCCGATACCAGCGACCAGCAGGTCTACCAGTTCGCGCAGAAGCCGTGCTGGACGCTGGTTCGCGTAGACGATCAGGCCGTGTAACCGACGCGCTCTGGCCGCATGGCGCGGGCACTCCCTCAGCCCTCATTTCCTTCACCAAGCTGTATCCCTCCAGCGTTACATTTCCGCGATCCTGCTCGCACGTGAGGTAAAGATGCGTTCGTCCCGTCCTTCCCGCCGCCTCAGCAATCGCGTTGTGTGGCCTGCCGTTTCGGTGTTGCTACTCGCGCTGAGCGCATGCAGCAACGGCCAATCCGCTGCCCCTGCCGCCGTGGCCGCAACCGACCCCGCGCCCGCCAAAGCTCCTCCCGCCGCAGCCCCAGTTGCGGACGCCACGTCGAACGACGAAGTACAGCAACTGCTGCAGTCGAGCGGCGTGCAATGCGAAGACAGCAAGACGGCACGGAACTGCACGGCAGGCAATCTGGACGCGGGCGACTACTACGACGTCGAACTGACCGCAGACTGTGGCGCGCAGGGATTCTTCGCAGGCGTTGCCAACGCCAAGGGCACGCCTGCGCTGAATGTCGTGCCGACCACGGGGAGCCATGCCGCACCGAGGGCCACTTTCTCGCAAGGGCAACTCGTTTGTGTCCAAGGCATCGCCCGCGCCGGCCAAAATCCTATGTACTACTACGTCGTCGCGATTCCGGCAGACAGCGTGGCGCAATGCAAGGGCAATGCGCTATGCCAGCAGTATGGGGACCGCCCGATCCAGTGGTCCTCCCGTGCAAGCGGCGATGCCTGCCATGTCGCCGCGCCGGGTCGCTATGCTGGCAACTGCGCGCAAGGCTGGGTCAGCGCCAGCGCGCTGGACGTGTTTTCAAACGGAATGTAGCAACCGTCCCCACAAGCACGCGTGCTTGTCCATTCGCAAGGAGAGCAAGGTATGTCGGACCCCAAAATCACTCGACTCGTCAGCAGCGTCGGCACCACGCGCACGGTAGAGATGGACGATGGAAGTACCGTCAGCCGATCAGGTGGATCGGTGTCGTGGCGTAACAACAACCCCGGCAACCTCAAGTTCGAGTTCGCTGGCAGCGCAGACAAAACAGCCAACAGCCAGCGTACACGCGAGGAGGCATTGCAGTCAGCGCAGAGCACCTATCGCGGCGTCGTGGGTCTCGACCAATGGGGCAATGCTGTTTTTGAAAGCTACGAGGCGGGCCGTGCTGCCAAGATACAACTGCTGGAGCGACGCTTCGGCAACGACACGGTCGAACAGATGCTGCCGCGCTACTCGAAGGCCGATTACAGCGGCACCACGCATCATCGCGAACAGGCCGCCACCATTTTCACGGAGGGCGACCGCCAAGGCGTGGACCTGCGTAATAAAACGGTTGCGCAGATGAGCGAGCGCGAGCGCGAAGCGCTGGCCGACGGCATCAGGCGCTTTGAGGGTTGGCGAGCGGGCGAGGTCACAGTCCAAACACCCGCTCAGACCACGGCACAGACCGTGGCGCAACCGACGTCCCCAGCTACGCCCGCTGCATCGAGTCCTGCCCCCGCGACATCCGATAGACCCAGCGCGGCGGTCTACAACGAGGCGTACCAGCACTTCTTCAACGAAGGCCGGCACTACGAATACGGTCGTCCGGACCATCCCAGGCCCGGGCGCGACAGCAGCCGCCTGGAGCGCGATGGCGATGGCGACGGTCGCCTTGGCGTGGATTGTTCGGCCTTCGTGTGGCGCGGACTCAAGAACGCCGGCTACGACGTACCGGGCGAGAATGCCGCAGGATTCACCACCGCCAAGCTCTTCAATGGCTCGCAGGTCACACCGTATGCGCGCGAGCATTTCGATGTCACCTCCGCGGCGGAAGCACGCAAACCCAATGGCTCATTGCACCAGGGCGATCTGCTGCTGTTTTCTTCGCCGAAGGGGCAACACATCGGCATCTTCAAGGGGTACGACGAGGCGGGAAACATCCAGTTCATCGGCTCGCAAGGCAGGACCGGACCGGCGGAGGTCACGATTAGCCCAGGCGGCTACTGGGATGGAGGCGGCACCCGCATCGTGGGCGCGTTGACCCCCAAGCCGGAGTTCCAGGTTCGTGCACCATTGCATGGCAATGGCGAAGTTCCTGCACGGCAAGCATGCGCCGCACCTGCAGAAACCCACGGCGCCAAGAGTGTCGCCATGGCCGATGGTCTGCTCAAGCAGGGCGAGCGCGGCAATGAAGTGGAAGCGTTGCAGCGTCAGCTCAACCGCATGGGCGTGCGAGACGCGCAAGGCAAGGCGTTGGCCGAGGATGGACGCTTTGGCGAGCACACCCGCGAGGCGGTCATCGCCTTCCAGAAACAGCGCGGCCTCACCCAGGACGGCATCGTCGGCCGCGACACCCGGGCCGGGCTGGCGGCCGCCGAGCAGGCCCAGAAAGGCCCGCAGCTCGGCGAGCCGGGACATCCGGATACGCCGCTGTACGACAAGATGCGCACGGAGGCCGATCGCGCCGCCAAGCAGGCCGATCCGCAACACGCCAAGCTGTCGAACGAAGCCGTGGCCAACCTCACCCTGCAGGCCAAGCAGGCCGGGATCGACCACCCGGACAAGCTGAAGGAAGTCGGCATGCGTGGTGAAACGGCCTTCGTCGCCGGGACCACGCCGGGCTTCCGTGCGGTGGTGGATCTGCAGCAGCAAGCACCGCCGCTGGAGCAGACCAGCGCGCAGCTGGCCCGCCAGTCCGCGCAGCAGCAGGAGTCGGTGCAGCGGGAGCAGCAGCAGGAGACGAACAAGAGCATGGCGCGCGCCTGAGTACAGGCGTGATGGAGTGATCGCGCCTGTGTGGCGCGATCGCTCTTTTTCCCGGCACTGCGTTCCCCAGCATTACGGCATCTCGCCGCCCTCTGCGCAGCGAGGACGCCAGCCGCAGGCACCGCCAAACGCCATCGCAGGTCGCCGCCGGAGCGCGTGGCCGGCAACCGCACCGCACGACGTCCCTCGCCCCACGCACACCGGTGTCTCCGCATCGCGCCGGCGATGGCGCTATGCTGGAGCGGTTCCTGGGAGGGAAGATGGATACCACCGCCTACGCGCGCCCGATCGACCGCTATTTCGCCAGCTATTCCGACGATCACCGCAATGCCGCCAACCAGCGCATCCACGTGGTCGCGGTGCCGGCGATCCTGTGGTCGGTGGTGGCCCTGCTGTGGTGCATCCCGGTCGGCGGCACCTGGTTCCAGAGCGGGCTGTGGGCGGCGCTGGGCATGTTCGCGGCATGGATGTATTACAACCGCCTGTCGCGCCCGCTGGGCTACGGCATGCTGGCGGCGTTCTTCTTCTGCGGCTGCCTGTGCCGGCTGCTGGAAGCGCACCTGGGCCTGCAGGGGCTGCTGTGGCTGGCGATCGGCGTGTTCGTGGTGGCCTGGATCGCGCAGTTCATCGGACATGCGCTGGAAGGCCACCGCCCCAGCTTCCTCACCGACCTGACCTATCTGCTGATCGGCCCGGCCTGGGTGCTGGCCAAGCTGTACCGGCGCATGCACTGGCGCTACTGAGCGCGGCTGAGACCCCTACCGTGCTTTTTTCCGCACCCATCGCGGTCGCTGCGCGCCGCACGCAGCAGGCTTGACCGTGCGCGCAACACGACATCAGCCCTGCTTCGCCGTCTCCCCGGCCTCCAGGCCCAACATCGCCGCATCCGGGGCGAAGGCGCGCGGCGCGTAGCCGAAATCCTGCTGCGCCGGTTGCAGATCGAATGCCAGGTCCTCGCGCATGCGCTGCAGCGCGGCGCGGTTCATGCCCTGCAGGCGCCCGCAGGCGTGGGCCAGCGTCAGCGCCAACGCGAACGCCGCATGTGGCAGCGATAGCAGCCGCGCCGGCGGCCGCAGCGCGGCCAGCACCCGCCGCACCATCTCACGGTAGCTGAGCGTCTCGCCGCCACCGAGGGCATAGCTGCGCCCGTGCGTGGCCGGGTGCGCCAGCACCGCCAGCGCCGCGTCGGCCAGGTCCTGCACGTGCACCGGCTGGCGCAGGCCGCTGGCGCTGCGCGGCAGCACGAACCAGCCGGTGCGCCGCGCCAGTGCCGCGATCGCGCTGAGGGTGCGGTCGCGGCCGGCGCCGTAAACCAGGGTCGGCCGCAAGACCGTCGCCGCCGCGCCGCGTTCGGCGGCCACCGCGAACACGATGGCTTCGGCCTCGCGCAGGCGCCGGGCGACGTCGCGTTCGGCGGCGTCCAGCGAGTCGCGCTTGACCTCCAGGCTGGTGGAGCCGAAGGCGACCACGCGCGAAGCGGCGACGGGCGCACGCCGATACCAGTCGGCGAAAGCGTCCAGCGGCCCGCAACTGAACACCACCTCCGCCACCACCGGCGGCGCCTGCAGCGCGCTGAGTTCGCCGGCATGCCAGTGCAGGCCGGGGTGCGCCGCGCGCGCCTGCCGGGAGTAGGCGTGCACCTCCCACCCGTCGGCCAGCAGGCGGTGCAGCAGGCGCTCGCCGATCTGGCCGCTGCCGCCGAACACCAGTGCGATGCGCGGTGGCGCGACGGTCGTCGGAGAAGCGGAGGCAGCGGCAAGCGAATCGGTCATCGGCACAGGATAGTGCGTACGCCGCCGTTTGCGTCTGGAATCACGCGGCATCCGCACGCTGCACGGCACGCAACGGCCGGTGGCGGCGGACAAGGCGACGCGTGGCGCGGACACACGTAGCCGCCAACGATCGCCAAGCGCACCGGCGACCTGGCACGGGCCGCACGCACCAGCACCCGGATGGAGAGCGACGCGCTGCAGAACCCGCTCACCCACGGCGATGCTTGCGCCGCACGCAAAGCGCACGCCGCATGGCGCGCATGGCGTGTGGCGTATCGCGCAGCACCAGCGTTCGATCGCTCCCCTCCCACCCGCACTCGCAAGCGCATCACCTGCCCGCCGCTACGCTGTCGGCATGACCGTGCACGCCTTCCGTTCCCGCGCCGGCCACCGCCGTGATGCGCCTGTTACACTCGGGCTCCTGCTCGCGAATCTCGTATTCCCTGCATGATCCCCGCCCTCGACATCCTGCTGGCCCTGCCGTTTCTGATGGCGGCGGCCGTGGTGGCCCTGCGCCACCGCTCGCGCACCACCCTGGCCTGGGCCGCGGCGCTGGCGCCGTTGGCGGGCCTGGCGGTCCTCGGTGCGCTGACGCCTACCGTGCTGGAGGGCGGCATCGTCCGCGCCGACCACGCCTGGCTGCCGCAGATCGGCCTGCAGTTCTCGCTGCGCCTGGACGGGCTGGCCTGGATGTTCGCCGGCCTGGTGCTGGCGATCGGTGCGCTGGTGGTGATGTACGCGCACTACTACCTCAGCGCGCGCGAGAACGCGGCGCGCTTCTACGCCTACCTGCTGCTGTTCATGGGCGCGATGCTGGGCATGGTCATCGCCGGCAACCTGTTGCTGCTGATGGTGTTCTGGGAACTGACCAGCATCAGCTCGTTCCTGCTGATCGGCTTCTGGTCGCACCGGCAGGACGCGCGCGACGGCGCGCGCATGGCGCTGGTGATCACCGGCGGCGGCGGCCTGGCATTGCTGGGCGGCGTGCTGCTGCTCGGGCGCATCGTCGGCAGCTACCAGCTCGACGCGGTGCTCGCCGCTGGCGATTTCATCCGCGCCAGCGCGCTGTATCCGTGGGCGCTGGGGCTGATCCTGCTCGGCATCTTCACCAAGAGCGCGCAGTTTCCGTTCCACTTCTGGCTGCCGCACGCGATGGCCGCGCCCACCCCGGTGTCGGCGTACCTGCACTCGGCGACGATGGTGAAGGCCGGCGTATTCCTGCTGGCGCGGCTGCATCCGGCGCTGGCCGGCAGCGACCTGTTCTTCTACACGGTCAGCGGCATCGGTGCGGTCACGCTGGTCACCGGTGCCTGGTTCGCGATCTTCCAGCACGACCTGAAGGGCCTGCTGGCGTATTCGACGATCTCGCACCTGGGCCTGATCACCATGCTGTTCGGGCTGTCCACGCCGATGGCGGTGGTGGCCGGCGTGTTCCACATCCTCAACCACGCGGTGTTCAAGGCCTCGCTGTTCATGGCCGCCGGCATCATCGACCACGAGACCCACACCCGCGACATGCGCCGGCTCGGCAACCTGCGCCGCTGGATGCCGATCACCAGCGCGCTGGCGATCACCGCCTCGCTGTCGATGGCCGGCATCCCGCTGCTCAACGGTTTTCTGTCCAAGGAGATGTTCTTCGCCGAAGCGCTGGGCGCCGACGGCCCGGCCGCGATGCGGGTGTTCACCGCGACTTCGGCGTTGCTGGCCGGCGTGTTCGGCGTGGCCTACAGCCTGCGCTTCGTCTATGAGACCTTCTTCGGCCGCGGCCCGCGCGACCTGGACACGATGCCGCACGAGCCGCCGCGCTGGATGAAGATTCCGGTGGAGATCCTGGTGCTGGTGTGCGTGGCGGTCGGCATCGTGCCGGCGCTGACCGTGGCGCCGGTGCTGCGCGCCGCCGCCGGCGCGATCCTCGGCGACGCCCTGCCCGACTACAGCCTGGCGGTGTGGCATGGCTGGAACGCGCCGCTGGCGATGAGCATCGCCGGCGTGGTCGGCGGCGTGGCGCTGTATTTCGGGCTGCGCCGGCTGACCGCGCTGTACACCGAGGTGCGCCGCTCGCTGGGCAAGCGCGTGTTCCACTGGCACGTGCAGACCCTGTTCGGCGTGGCCGCACGCTTCACCCGCCTGCTCGCCAACGGCCGCCTGCAGCGCAGCCTGCGCTGGCTGGTGCTGGCCGCGGTGGTCGTCGTGGCCGCGCCGCTGCTGCACGCGCCGCCGCTGTGGCAGCAGTGGCCGGCGCCGCAGGGCATGCCGTTGCTGGGCTGGGGCCTGTGGCTGCTGATCCTCAGTTGCGCGCTGTCCACGCTGTTCCTGTACCGGCAGCGGCTGCTGGCGGTGCTGGTGCTGGGCGGCAGCGGGCTGGGCGTGAGCCTGGTGTTCGTGTTCCTGTCGGCGCCGGACCTGGCCCTGACCCAGCTGCTGGTGGAGATGGTGACCCTGGTGCTGATGCTGCTGGGCATGAACTACCTGCCCAAGGCCTCGCCGCCGGAACCGCGGCGCTGGCGGCGCTGGCGCGATGCGGCCCTGGCCATCGTCGCCGGCGGCGGCATGGCGCTGCTGGCGTATTCGGTGATGACCCGGCCGGCGACGACGATGGCCGGCGAACTGCTGCAGCGCGCGCTGCCCGAAGCCTACGGCCGCAACGTGGTCAACGTGATTCTGGTGGACTTCCGCGGCTTCGATACCTTCGGCGAGATCACCGTGTTCGGCATCGCCGCGCTGGTGGTGCATGCGCTGCTGCGGCGCGCGCGGATGGCGCCGGAGAAGGTGATGCCGGGGCCGCCGATCAAGCTGCCGGTGCCGGCCGACCTGGCGCAGCTGATGTTCCCGCTGACCCTGACCGTGTCGATCTTCCTGTTCCTGCGCGGCCACAACGCGCCCGGCGGCGGCTTCATCGCCGGACTGGTGCTGGCGGTGCCGCTGCTGATGCAGTACGTGATCCAGGGCGCGGCCTCGGTGGAGTCGCGCTTCGGCTTCGACTACATCCGCTGCATCGGCCTGGGCCTGCTGCTGGCCACGTTCGGCGGCATGGCCTCGATGCTGTTCGGGGTGCCGTTCCTGACCAGCGGCCATCTGGATCTGCAGTTGCCGCTGATCGGCAGCGTCCCGCTGGCCAGTGCGCTGGTCTTCGATACCGGCGTGTACCTGGTGGTGTTCGGCGGGACCATGCTGACCCTGTCGATGATGGGCACGATCAAGCCCTCGCGCACCCGCGACTCGCAGCGCGGGCAGATCGATCCGGCGCGCCGCTCGGCCATCACCGGGGAGATGCACTGATGGAATTGGCACTGGCGAGCGCGATCGGGGTGCTGACCGCGGTGGGCGTGTACCTGCTGCTGCGCGCGCGCAGCTTCGACGTGATCCTGGGCATGACCGTGCTGTCCTACGCCACCAACCTGCTGATCTTCGCCGGCGGCCGGCTGGTGCAGGGCAAGGCGCCGGTGCTGCGCGACGGCATCGCCCCGACCCTGGCCGAGCACGCCGATCCGCTGCCGCAGGCGCTGGTGCTGACCGCGATCGTGATCGCCTTCGCGATGACCGCGGTGAGCATCGTGCTGGCGATGCGCAGCCGCGGCGACAACCACAGCGACCACGTCGATGCGCGCCCGGACCCCGACCCCACCGACGGGGAGGCGCCATGACCCATCTGCTGATCCTGCCGATCCTGATCCCCTTGCTCGGCGCGGCGCTGTCGCTGTTCGCCGAGCACCGCCGCTACGGCCGCAAGGTGCGCCGCGCGGTGGCGTGGACCGCGATGACGGCGCTGGCCGCGGCGGTGCTGGCGCTGTGCGTGCAGGTGAGCGACGGCCAGGTCCATGCCTACCTGCTCGGCGACTGGCCCTCGCGGCTGGGCATCGTGCTGATGGCCGACCGCCTGTCAGCATGGATGCTGGCGACCACCACCCTGCTCGCCGGCGCCTGCCTGCTGCACGCCTGCGCCGGCTGGGACCGGCGCGCGCCGCATTTCCATGCGCTGTTCCAGTTCCAGCTGGTCGGTCTCAACGGCGCGTTCCTGACCGGCGACGTGTTCAACCTGTTCGTGTTCTTCGAAGTGATGCTGATCGCCTCCTACGGCCTGCTGCTCAGCGGCGGGCGTGGCCTGCGCCTGCGCGTGGGCTTCCACTATGTGGTGTTCAACGTCACCTCCTCCACCGTGTTCCTGATCGCGCTGGGCCTGCTGTACGCGCTGCTCGGTTCGTTGAACATGGCCGAGCTGTCGCAGCGCGTGGCGCAGGCGCCGCCGCAGAACGTGGCGCTGATCAAGGCCGCGTTCGGCCTGTTGCTGCTGGTGTTCTGCGCCAAGGCCGCGCTGCTGCCGCTGTACCTGTGGCTGCCGGAAACCTATGCGCGCGCGCCGGCGGCGGTGGCGGCGCTGTTCGTGATCATGACCAAGGTCGGCCTGTACGCGGTGCTGCGGGTGAGCACGCTGATCCTCGGCAGCCAGGCACAGGCGCTGGACGGCTATGGCCGCGACTGGCTGCTGTGGCTGGGCCTGGCGACGCTGCTGCTGGCCGCGCTGGGCGTGCTGGCGGCGGTGCGCCTGCGGGTGCTGATCGGCTACCTGGTGATCGTGTCGGCGGCGACGCTGTTCGTGGCCTTCGCGCTGGACTCAACCGGCACGCTCGGCGCCGGGCTGTATTACCTGGCGCACAGCAGCTTCGTCGCCGCGGCGCTGTTCATGATCGCCGACCTGATCCGGCGTCGCCGCGGCGGCGCCAGCGACCGCAAGGAGATCATCGCGCCGCTGCCGGGCAAGACCGTGCCCGGCGTGCTGTTCCTGATCGCGGCGATCTCGGTGGCCGGGCTGCCGCCGCTGTCCGGCTTCCTGGCCAAGGTGGCGATCCTGAGCGCGACGCCGGGCGGGCTGACCGCGCCGGTGTGGGCCGCGGTGCTGCTCAGCAGCCTGATGGTGATCATGGGCCTGACCCGTGGCGGCGTGCGCCTGTTCTGGCGCGTGCCCGGCGACCAGGACACGGCCGAGGACGGCACCGTGGAATTGCCGCGCCCGGCGCCGCGCAAGGCGCCGGCACGGCCGCTGGAAACCGCCGCCACCGTGCTGCTGCTCGGCTACGGCGTGGCGATGACCGTGGCCGCCGGGCCGCTGCTGCGCTACAGCGAGGCCGCCGCCGCACAACTGCTGCGCCCGGCCGACTACACCACCCAGCTGCGCGGCACCGCGCCGATCCTGCGGGAGCCCTGACATGTCCGCCCGTCCCTGGTCGCGCCGTCTGTTCCCGTCCTGGCCGCTGAGCCTGACGGTCACCGCGTTCTGGCTGCTGATGAGCGACAGCTTCAGTCTCGGCCAGGTGCTGCTGGGCGCGGTGCTGGGCGTGGCGGTGCCGCTGTTCGCCGCGCGCCTGGACCGCGAGTTCGCGCGCATCGGCTCGCTGCGCCCGGTGCCGAAGATGCTGTGCGTGGCGGCCTGGGACATCGTGCGCTCCAACGTGGTGGTGGCGCTGCAGGTGCTCGGTCCGGAGAAACGCATCCACCCCGGCTTCATCTGGGTGCCGCTGGACATCGCCAACATCCACGGTATCGCCGCCCTGACCAGCATGATCACCCTGACCCCGGGCACGGTGTCGGCGGCGCTGTCGGACGACCGCAAGTACCTGCTGGTACACGTGCTGCACCTCGACGATGCCGAGACCGTGATCCGGCAGATCAAGACGCGCTACGAAGCGCCGCTGATGGAGATCTTCCCATGACCAGCCACATGTTCATCGAGACCACGATCGTCGTGTGCATGCACGTGGTGGCGCTGGCGATGCTGCTGGCGCTGTGGCGGCTGCTGCGCGGGCCGACCGTGCCCGACCGCATCCTGGCGCTGGACACGCTGTCGGTGACCGCGATCGCCGAATTGATGCTGTTCGGCATGTACCTGGATTCGCCGGTGTATTTCGAGGCGGCGCTGATCATCGCCATGCTCGGCTTCGGCAGCACCGTGGTGCTGAGCAAGTTCGTGCTGCGCCGGGACATCGTCGAATGATCGGCGTGCTGCAGGTCGGGCTGTCGCTGCTGCTGATCGTCGGCTGCTTCTTCATCCTGGTCGGCGCGCTGGGGCTGGTGAAGCTGTCGGACTTCTTCAAGCGCCTGCACGCACCGACCAAGGCCAGCACCCTGGGCGTGGGCTGCGTGCTGCTGGCATCGGTCGGCTACCACCTGTTCCTGGGCCAGGACCCGCAGCCGCGCGAGTTGCTGATCACCGCGTTCCTGTTCATCACCGCGCCGATCAGCGCGCACATGATGGCCAAGGCGGCGCTATCGCTGATGCTGGAACAGCGCCCGCAGGTGCCGGGCAGCGACCACGCCGAGCAGGAAGGGCTGCCGCCGCCGGAGCAGCCGGAGGAGCGCTGAGCGCGCGGGTCTGCGTAGAAGCGGCTTTTCCGATTCCCGATTCCCCACTCTCGGCACTCACGCCACCAACGCCAGCTCCAGTCCCACCCACGCCAGGAACGCCACCAGCAGCACCGCGCCCTCGCCGCGACTCAACCGCATGTCGCCGCGCAGCATCGGGTACAGCACCGCCGCCAGCGCGATCGCTGCCGGCAGTTCCAGACGCACGAACGAGGCCGGCAACGGCAGCGGCCGCAGCGCCGCCATGCCGCCGATCACCACCAGCAGGTTGAACAGGCTCGAGCCCAGCACGTGTCCGACCACCATGTCGCCCTGGCCCCGGCGCGCGGCGGCCACGGCGGCGGCGGCTTCCGGCAGCGCGGTGCCGATCGCCACCGGCAGCAGGCCGACCAGCAGCGGCGACAGGCCCCAGGCCGCACCCAGCCGCGGCGCGTGTTCCACCACCAGGTTGGCGCCGGCGTTCAACAGCACGAGGGCGATCAGCAGGCGCAGCAGATTCAGCACCAGCCCGGTGCGGGTCACCGCGTAGCCGGACACGCCGAGCTGGCGCGCGGCCGGTTCATGCCGCGCGCGCAGCAGCAGGAAGGCGACCACGCCGACGAAGGCCAGCAGCAGCGCCACGCCCTCAGCGCGCGAGATCGCGCCATCCAGGCCGAAGCCGATCAGCGCCAGCGTCGCCAGGGTCAGCAGCACCAGCAGTGGCGGCAGCAGGCGCGTGCGCAGCAGCAGCGGCGCCGCCAGCGCGGCCAGGCCCAGGGTCAGGCCGAGATTGGCCAGGTTGCTGCCGATCGCGTTGCCCAACGCCAGGTCCTGCGCGCCGGCGGCGTAGGCGCGCGCGTTGACCGCCAGTTCCGGCAGCGAGGTGCCGAAGGCCACCAGCAGCAAGCCGGCCACGAACGGCGAGGCGCCGCAACGCTGCGCCAGGCCGGAGGCCGCCTTCACGATCGAGTCCCCGCCCAGCGCCAGGAACGCCAGCCCCAACAGCACCAATCCGATCGCACCGGCCATCGCCGACTCCCTGCCCGCAAGATGCGGCGATTCTATGCGCAGCGCCGATGACGCCGCCGTGGTCGTGCCTGCCCGGCCATGGCACGCTGCGGCGGCCAGTCCCGCGCGCAACCCG
Organism: Xanthomonas sp. LMG 12460; assembly: GCF_009192895.1. Lineage (NCBI taxonomy): Bacteria > Pseudomonadati > Pseudomonadota > Gammaproteobacteria > Lysobacterales > Lysobacteraceae > Xanthomonas > Xanthomonas sp. LMG 12460. Next base: position 23,569 of record NZ_NKUH01000037.1, read on the forward strand.
CCGCCACTGCACTGCGTTCATGCCCGACCGTGTCTGCTAGCGCCTGCCGCGCGCCCGACCGCGTCCCTCCCCTCGCCTTCGCCACAGGAGCCGCCCCATGTCCCGTCCCGATCCCACGCCGCCGCCGCGGCGGCCCTGGCTGGCGCTGGCCGGCATCGCCGCGATCGCCGCGGCACTCGCCGCCGCCTTCGCCTGGAGCGCCGGCTGGCTCGGCGGCCCGCAGCGGCTGACCGCGCAGCGCATGACCGACGCCATCGAAGCCGGCGGCCCGCCCCATCCGGGCTTCCGCCGTGCGCACAGCAAGGGCGTGTGCGTCAGCGGCCATTTCGAGGGCAACGGCCAGGGCAGCGCGCTATCCTCGGCGCGGGTGTTCGCGCAATCCTCGGTGCCGGTGCTGGGCCGCCTGTCGATCGGCGGCGGCGACCCGCATGGCGCCGACGGCGCCGCCCGCGTGCGCAGCATGGCGCTGCAGTTGCGCAGCGACGACGGCCAGGAATGGCGCACGGCGATGAACAGCTTCCCGTTCTTCGTGGTCGCCAGCACCGAGGGCTTCATGGCGCAGACGCTGGCCGCGCGGCCGGATCCGGCCACCGGCAAGCCGGACCCGGCGAAGATGGCGGCGTTCCTGCAGCGCTATCCGGAAGCGAAGAAGTTCCAGGAGTGGGCCAAGACCGCACCATGGTCCAACAGCTGGGCCAACACCCAGTACAACGGCGTCAACGCGTTCCGCTTCACCGCCGCCGACGGCAGCACGCATGCGGTGCGCTGGTCGATGCGCCCGCAGACCCCGTTCGCGCCGCTGTCGGCCGAGCAACGCGCCAAGGCCGACGCCGACTTCCTCAGCGAAGACCTGCAGGCGCGGCTGGCGCGCGGTCCGCTGCGCTGGGATCTGGTACTGACCGTGGCCGCGCCCGGCGACCCGGTCGACGATCCGTCGCAGCCGTGGCCGCAGGACCGCCAGCAGGTGGTCGCCGGCACCCTGGTGCTGGACCATGCCGAGCCGCAGGCCACCGGGCCGTGCCGCGACCTCAACTACGATCCGCTGATCCTGCCGCACGGCATCGCCGGCTCCGACGATCCGATCCTGGCCGCGCGCTCGGCGGTGTATTCGCAGTCCTTCAACCGCCGCGAGCGCGAGATCGCCCGCGGCCAAGCGCCCGACGCCACCGGGAAGCCGCACGGAGGTGCGCAATGAACCGCGACGACCGCTCCACCCACTTCAACCTGCTCGCGCGCGTGCTGCACTGGCTGATGGCGGCGATGATCCTGACCATGCTGTTCGTCGGCGTGGGCATGGTCGCCTCGGTGTCGCAGCGGCCCTGGCTGCTGAACCTGCATCGCCCGCTGGGCATCGCCATCCTGTTGCTGGTGCTGGTACGCCTGGGCAACCGCCTGCGGCACCGGCCGCCGCCGCTGCCGGCCGACCTGCCGCGCTGGCAGAAGGCCGCCGCCCACGCCTCGCACTGGCTGCTGTACGCGCTGATGCTGGCGATGCCGCTGCTCGGCTGGTCGATGCTCTCGGCCGGCGGCTACCCGATCGTACTGTGGCCGGGCGTGCAACTGCCGCCGATCGCCCCGCACTGCCCGACGCTGTACGCCGGGTTGCGCAGCGCGCACGGCTGGCTGGCCTACCTGCTGTTCGCCACGGTGCTGGCGCACCTGTGCGCGGCGCTGTTCCATGCCTGGGTGCGCCGCGACGGCGTGTTCTCGAGCATGGCGCGCGGCGCGGCGACGCCTGCAGCGCCACGCGACAAGGCGTAGTCCACCCACGACACGACACGCGGGACGCAGCGCGTGCGTCCCGCGCTGCGCACGCTAGCGCCGTCACGCGCACGTCGATTCGGCCAGCGCGGTACGGCCTGTCTCACGGGAGACGCTACGCGTTTGTGTCGCCCCGACATGGTCCCGGCCCCGGGCCGCCGTTACACTTGTCGGCGGACGGGCGCGCTGGTCAGCGCTTTCGCGCGCTACCGCCTGTCGCCGGCCTTCTCGGTGCAGCTCAACCTCAACAACCTGCTGGACAAGCGTTACTACGCGCAGATCTACGGCTACGGTGCCTGGGGCGAACCGCGCAACGGCACGCTGAGCTTCAGCTGGTCGTTCTGAGCCGGCAGGCCGCGCGCGGGTGCTGACGCTGGCACGGCCGCGGCGCAGGCGCGCGACCGCGGCACTGCATGCACGGGATGGAGGCGGCCCTAGGCCTCGGCGATGCGCAGCGGTGCGTCGCCAGCGGCAGCGACCCGGTTGCGGCCGCTGCGCTTGCCGCGGTACAGCGCCGCATCGGCGCAGCGCAGCAGCTCCTCGGTGCTGCGGCCGTGGTCCGGATAGGCGGCCACGCCGATCGACACGGTCACCGGCGGCAGCGCCTGACCCTGGTGCTGCACCTGCAGGTTCGCCACCGCGGCGCGGATCTGCTCGGCGCGGCGCTGCGCCACGTCGGCGGCGGCGCCCGGCAGGATCACCGTGAACTCCTCGCCGCCGTAGCGGCAGGCGATGTCCTCCGGCCGCACCAGCCCGGCCAGCAACTGACCGAACGCCGCCAACAAGGCATCGCCGCCGGCGTGGCCGAGGCGGTCGTTGAGCGCCTTGAAGTGGTCCAGGTCCAGCATCATCAGCGCCAGCGGCTGGTCGCGTCGCTCGCAGCGCGCCAGTTCGCGCACCAGCGACTCTTCCAAGTAGCGGCGGTTGTACAGCCCGGTCAACGGATCGCGGATCGACTGCGTGCGCAGGCGCTGGCGCAACTGCAGGTTGTGCAGCGCCATCGCCAGCTGTTCGGCCACCACCTCGACCAGGGGCAGGCGTTCGAGCAGGGCCGGATCGCGGCTGGACAGATGGATCAGCCCCAGCGGCTCGCCCTGCACCATCATCGGCACGCAGGTGCCATGGCGCGCCACGCCGGCGGCGTGCGCGCAGGCCGGCGCGGCACCGGGCCGCTGGATCTGGGTGGCGCGGCTGCGCAGGCCTTCGCAGCCGCTCAGCGACAGCGACGGCGCGCACACCGCATCCTCGCCCCAGTGCGCGACGCAGACCGCCTGCTCGCCCGCCGCGTCGGTGCAGTACACGCTGCAGCCGGCGTCGCCGAGCAGGCGCTCCAGCGCCTGCCGCGCGACCTCCACCGCCTCGTCCTGCTGCACGCAGCTCTGCAGTCCGCGGCTGCAGCGGTTGAGCGTGCGCAGATCCTGTTCGGTGCGCTGCATCTGCTGCACGGTGCCCACCAGCAGCGCATTGGCATGGTGACCGCGCTGCTCGGCCTGACTGCGGCGGCCGATCTCGCGGCGCAGCAGCAGGTACAGGCCCAGGGTCAGCGCACACACCGTGGGGATGCCGATCACCGCCAGCCGGCGCAGCAGGTCGGCGTTGGCGGCGGTGGAGCGGGCGCTGCTGGCCAGCGCCGCGCGCTCGCTGCGCACCAGGCTGTCGGTGTTGCGCCGGATCGCCTGCGACATCAGACGGCCCTGGCGGGCGCGCTCCGGGTCCGGCTTGCGCATGCCTGCCGCCCTGCCCTGGAAGCGGGCCACGGCGAGCGCGCTGTCGCGTATGCGCGCCTCGATCTGCGCCTGGACCTCCTGCAGCCGCTGCTGCTGCGCGGGGTTGCCCTGCAGCAGCGTGGCCAGTTGCTGCAGCCGCGGCGGCAGCGCGCGCTGGCACGCCCGGAAATCGGCCAGGTGTTCGCGGCTGTCCAGCAGCAGGAAGCCGCGTAACGAAGCATCGCAGTCGGCGAGGTTCAGCTGCAGGCCGTTGATCTCGGCAATGACCCGGTGGCTGCGCTGCACCGCGGCCGCATCGGCGAGAAAGCGCTCGCTGCCCACCAGCACGCCGCCACTGATGCCCAACAGCAGCAGCAGGGCCAGCGGCACGCCGTAGCGGTTGATCGTGGTGGAGGGCATGGCGTTGGCCAATGGGAGGAAGGAAGGCCGCGCGCGCCCTGCACTGCGCTGCGCAGTCAAGCGCAGGGAGCCATGCAAGTTTCAGGCCGAACCGCGCGCCGCATCACAGCCAGCCCTTCTGCCGGGCCAGCCGCGCCGCCTCGATGCGGTTGGCGACCCCGAGCTTGCCGATCGCCTCGGACAGGTAGTTGCGCACCGTGCCCGACGACAGCCCCAACTGCGTGGCGATGTCGCCGGCCGAGGCGCCCTCGCCGGCCAGGCGCAGCACCTGGCGCTCGCGGTCGTTGAGCGGGTCGGCCTCGGACCAGGCTTCCAGCGCCAGTTCCGGGTCGATCGCGCGGCCGCCGCGGTGCACCTGGCGGATCGCCTCGATCAGCCGCTGCGGCGGCGCATCCTTGAGCAGGTAGCCGCCGACCCCGGCGTCCAGGGCGCGGCGCAGGAAGCCGGGGCGGGCGAAGGTGGTGACGATGATGACGCGCACCGGCAGTTGCTGGCGCTGGATGCGCTGGGCCAGCTCCAGGCCGCTGAGGCCGGGCATCTCGATGTCGGTGACCAGCAGGTCCGGCGCATGCGCCTGCAGCGCGCGCCAGGCGGCTTCGCCGTCGGCCGCGCTGGCGACCAGGTCGAGATCCGCTTCCAGGCCCAGCAGTGCGCCCAGCGCACCGCGCACCATTGCCTGGTCCTCCGCCAGCACTAAACGAATCACGGCACCCCCCGGTCCTTGTCGGCCCATTGTAGTGCCCGGGCCGGGCCGGCGCTCAGCCGAGCGCGGCGTCCTGGTCCACCGGGGACTGCATCCGCGCCGCCGGCGCGGCGTCCGGCATCACCGCCTCGACCCGCGGCAACGGCGCGGCGGCGACCAGGCAAGTGCCCAAGCCGCGCTCGGAGGCGATGCGCAGGCTGCCGCCCACCGCCTCCAGCCGCTCGCGCATGCTGCTCAGCCCGGTGCCCGGCTGCAGCGCGCCACCACGGCCGTCGTCGCGCAGTTCCAGCAGGGCCTGGCCGCGCTCGCACCACAGCCGCAACTGCGCGTGGCTGGCACGCGCGTGGCGCTGGATGTTGGTGGCGGCCTCGCGCAGCACCAGCGCGAACACCGTCTCCAGCTGTGGGCACGGCGGCAAGGCCTCGACCTGGTAGCGGAAGCTCACCCCCGACGACTCCAGCAGCAGCTTGGCCGAGGCGATCTCCGCCGCCAGCTGCGCCGCGCGAATGCCGCTGACCGCACGCCGCACCTGGCTCAGCGCCTCGCGTGCCACCTGGCCCACTTCCTCCATCTCGCGCTGCGCCGCGGCGGCGTCATGCGCGAGCAGGCGCGTGGCCAGGTCCGACTTCAATGCCACCAGCGACAGGGTGTGGCCGAGCAGGTCGTGCAGGTCGCGGCCGATGCGCTCGCGCTCGGCCACCGCCGCCAGGCGCCGCACTTCCTCGTGGCTCAGGCGCAGCTGCGCCTCGCCGCGCGCACGGCGCTCGAAACTGATGTTCATCAGCCCCACCGACAGGCCGACCACCACCGCGCTGACCATGTACAGCGGCGACCAACCGCGCAGCGTCCAGGCCAGCGCGAACAGGGCCAGCACCAGCAGCATCGCCGCCACCGCCCGCACCGGCGGCAGGCAGAACGCCAGGAAGGCGCAGGCATAGATGATGTAGCACTGCGCGCCGGGGTTGTACGGCAACAGCACGAACGCCAGCGCCGCCATGCCCGCCACGCACCAGGGCAGGTAGCGCCGGTGGAGGTAGTAGGCCACGTAGTACAGGGCCAGAAACACCAGATAGCTGGCCAGCGTCGGCGGGAACCAGTTGCGGAAGTAGTACGGCTCGTACAGCGGAGTGACGAACAGCCAGATCGACCACACCAGCGACAGCCACACGAACCAGTGGGTGCTGGACTTGGCCGAGCTCCAGCCGATGCGGCGGGCGATCAGCGAGTCGGGCGAGGCGTGCAGCAAGGCGATCACGTCGGGCTCCCAGGGCGGCACGGCCGCCGCAGCGCATAGCTTAGCGAAGGCGCCGGCGCGCGAAACCGCGCGGCGACGCCGGGATCGGCACGGCGCACCATCAGCCGCGACGCAGGCGCCGCTGCGCCAGTGCGTAGAACACCACCGTCACCGCCAGCAGCGCGATGACATGGCCGGCACTGCCGTGGCCGTCGCCCTGCCCGACCACGCGCAGCGCCAGCTGGCCCAGGTGATAGGACGGCCACAGCGGCGCCAGCGTGGTCAGCCACGCCGGCAGCAGCTGCAGCGGGATCCACAGCCCCGACAGGAACGCCATCGGCAGGTAGATCAGGTTGACCAGCGCCGGTGCGCCGCTGCCGCCGGCGTAAGCGCCAAGCGCCAGCCCGATCGCGCAGAACGGCAGCGTGCCGAGCACGTCCACCAGCAGCAGCCCGATCCGCTGCACCGGCGTCAGCATGACCCCGCCGAGCAGCGCGGCCAGCACCTGCAGCAAGACGCCGATCGCCAGCGCAAAGGCCATCGCCAGCGCGGTGCGCGCCAGCAGCAGGGCCAGCGGCGGCACCGGCATCGCCCGCTTCAGCGCGAGCAGGCCGCGCTCGCGGTCCAGGGCCAGGCCGACGCCGAACCCGAACAGGGCCGGCGCCATCACCCCGAACACGCTGTAGCTGGCCATCAGGTACACCGCCGCGTCGTGGCGCCCATGGTTGAGCAGCACCCCGAACAGCAGGTAGAACAGCGGCGGGAACAGCAGCGTCGGCAAGGCGAACGACGGCGTGCGCAGCCAACGCAGCACCTCGTAGCGGATCTCGCGCAGCAACAGCGCGCTCTGGTCGCGCAACGACCAGGCGGCCGCCGGGGAAGCAACGGACAGATCGATCGGATTCATGCGGCCTCCGCACGGGTGATGGCGAGAAAGGCGTCGGCGAGGCCGGCACGGCGCACTTCCAGCGCCGTCAGCGCCGGATCGCTGGCGAGCAGCCGCGCCACCACCGGCTCGGCCGGTTCGGCGAGCACCTCCAGCACCCCGTCGCGGCTCTCGGCGCGGCACACCTGTGGCCACTGCGCCACCTGCGCCGCCGGCAGCGCGCTGCGGCAGCGGATGGTGCATTGTTCGAAGCGCGCACGCAGCTCGGCGACGCTGCCCTCGGCGATCAGCGTGCCGCGCTGCAGCACCGCCACCCGGTCGGCCAGCGCCTCGGCCTCTTCCAGATAGTGCGTGGTCAGCAGCACCGCGCAGCCGTCGGCGACCAGCTCGCGGATCGCCCGCCACAGGCCCTGCCGCGCCTCGATGTCCAGGCCGGTGCTGGGCTCGTCCAGGAACAGCACCCGCGGCCGCCCGCAGATCGCCATCGCGAATTGCACGCGGCGCTGCTGGCCGCCGGACAACTGGCCGTAGCGGCGTGCCATCACGCCATCCAGCCCGGCCAGCGCCACGCAGTCGGCGACGCTGCGCGGCTGCGGGTAATAACCGCGCGCCTGCAGCAGCAGTTCGCCCACGCGCAGGGTGTCCGGCAGCCCGGCGGTCTGCAGCATCGCCCCGGCTTGGCGGCGCGCGGCCAGCGCCCGCGGGTCCTGCCCGCACAGGCGCACGCTACCGGCGTCGGGCGTCTGTAGCCCGAGCAGCAGGCCCACCGCGGTGCTCTTGCCGGCGCCGTTGGCGCCCAGCAGCGCCAGCAACTGGTCGGGCCGCAGTTGCAGGTCGACGCCGTCGAGCGCGACCAGCGTCCCGTAGCGCTTGTGGACGCCGCTGAGCTGCGCCAGCGGCAACGCATCGTGATCGGGCATGGGACACTCCGGTGGTGGCAGGGAGTGCCTAGGCTGCGCCGCGGCGGCGTCGCCGCCCAGTGCGGCGCGTCAACTGCAGCGGATGACATCTGTCACTGGCAGCCCCCGCACGATTGCCGCATGCTGCGATCCACGCCGAGGGGCGGCGTTCTCCCGCTACAGCGCATCGCAGAAAGTGACTTCCGGCCATGCCCACGGCGGCCGGTGGCTCGCACACTGCAGCGCGCCGACCGTTTCGTTCAAGGACACGATGAGTACTTCCTCCGACCTGCTCAAGGAACTCCGTATCGACCGCAAGGCGCCGCCGAGCGAGCCGCCGTCGCGGCGCGGGCTGTGGATTGCCGTGGTGCTGCTGGTGGTGCTGCTCGCCCTGGGCGCCGGCGGCTGGTGGCTGTTCGGCCGCAGCAAGCCGCTGGAGGTGCGCACCGCCGCGGTGGTGGCGATCGCCCCCGGCAGCAGCAGCGCCTCGGTGCTGGACGCCAGCGGCTATGTGGTGGCGCGGCGCATGGCCACGGTCTCGGCCAAGATCACCGGCAAGGTCCGCGAGGTGCGCATCGAGGAAGGCATGCGCGTGGAAGAAGGCCAGGTGATGGCGACGCTGGATCCGATCGACGCCAACGCGCAACGGGTGCTGTCGGCCTCGCAGCTGGACGCGGCGCGCAGCCTGGTCGCCAACATGCAGGCGCAGGTGCGCCAGGCCGATGCCGACGCGCAGCGGCTGCAGACCCTGGCCGGCCAGCAACTGGTCTCGCGCTCGCAGTACGAACAGGCGGTGGCGCAGCGCGATGCCCTGCGTGCGCAGTTGCAGAACGCGCAACGCAACGTGGCGGTGGCCGACAACCAGTTGTCGATCTCCGATCTCAACGTGGACAACACCATCGTGCGTGCGCCGTTCTCCGGCGTGGTCACCGCCAAGGCGGCGCAGCCGGGCGAGATCGTCTCGCCGCTGTCGGCCGGCGGCGGCTTCACCCGCACCGGCATCGGCACCATCGTCGACATGGATTCGCTGGAGATCGAGGTCGAGGTGGGCGAGTCCTACATCGGCCGGGTCAAGCCGGGCATGCCAGTGGAAGCCGTGCTCAACGCGTATCCGGACTGGAAGATCCCGGCCGAGGTGATCGCGATCATTCCCTCCGCCGACCGCGGCAAGGCGACGGTGAAGGTGCGGGTGGCGCTGAAGCAGAAGGACGCGCGGATCGTGCCGGAGATGGGGGTGCGGGTCAGTTTCCTGGAGGCGCCGCAGCCGCAGGCGCAGAACACGCCGCAGGGCGTGCGGGTGCCGGGCGCGGCGATCGTCAAGCGCGCCGGCCAGGATGTGGCGTTCGCGGTCAAGGAGGACAACACGGTCGAGCAGCGCGCGCTGAAGACCGGCATCGCCCTGGGCGACGACCGCCAAGTGCTGTCCGGCCTGGCCGCCGGCGACACGGTGGTGCTGGATCCGCCAGAGGCCTTGCGTGCCGGCATGCAGGTGAAGACGGCGGAGGCCGCTGCGCAGTAGCCCACACCGGTGTGCCACACATTGCGCAAGCGCCCGATGTCGCACTTGATGTAGTCGCTTTTCAACTGCACCCAGCGCCGTCACACCGCTCTTGCTCTGCTGTTGCTGTTGCTGTTGCTGTTGCTTGGCTTCGGCTCTTGATTTACCGGGTTCCCTTCCGCAGCGGCGGATGGACCGGGGAAAAACCCGAAGGGCGGCGCACATGGATGTGCGCCGTTCGCGGCAGGGGCAGGATGCCCCTTCCGCGAATCCCCGGTGCATCCGCGGACCCGGAGCGCGCAGCGCGGAGGGCGCAAGGCAGGGCGCGCTTTCTTTTGGTTACCTTTTCTTTGCGCGAGCAAAGAAAAGTAACTCGCCCGAAAGGGCGAAAGCCTTTGCTCCATGCTTTGTTGTCAGATGAGAAAAACTGTAGGAGCGGCTTTAGCCGCGACAAACGTAATTGGTCATGTCTGTCGCGGCTAAAGCCGCTCCTACGATCCAGCGGTCACCGCCTTAGCAGCAAGTGCAAGAGCAAAGCTTTCGCCTTGCGGCGAGTTACTTTTCTTTGCTTGTGCAAAGAAAAGTAACCAAAAGAAAGCACACCCTGCCTACGCGCCCTCCGCGCTAACGCGCTCCGGGTCCGCGTCCAGCCCGGGGATCCGCGGAAGGGGCATCCTGCCCCTGCCGCGGACGGCGTACATCCATGTACGCCGCCCCTTCGGGGTTTTTCCCCGCGCTGGCCGCCGCTTCGGAAGGGAACCCGGCAAGTCAAAAGCAAGAACAACAGCAACAGCAGAAGCAACAGCAACAACTGCACTTGCACTTGCAACCGCAACCGCAACCGCAACCGCAACCGCAACGGTAAACCCCTCGCCCACCGGCGATCGCATCGCCTCCACCTCGTCCACCGCCAGGAACACCACCATGTCCACCCTCGTCACCCTGCGCAACGTCACCAAGACCTACCAGCGCGGCCCCGAGAAAGTCCAGGTCCTGCACGGCATCGACCTGGATATCGCCCGTGGCGACTTCGTCGCCCTGATGGGTCCGTCCGGCTCCGGCAAGACCACCCTGCTCAACCTGATCGGCGGGCTGGATTCGCCCAGCGGCGGCGAGATCGAGATCGAAGGCCAGCGCATCGACCGCATGAGCGGCGGGCAGCTCGCCACCTGGCGCAGCCACCACGTCGGCTTCGTGTTCCAGTTCTACAACCTGATGCCGATGCTCACCGCGCAGAAGAACGTCGAACTGCCGCTGCTGCTGACCTCGCTCAGCGCCGCCCAGCGCAAGCGCAATGCCGAGATCGCGCTGACCCTGGTCGGCCTGGCCGAGCGCCGCAACCACAAGCCCAGCGAACTGTCCGGCGGCCAGCAGCAGCGCGTGGCCATCGCCCGCGCCATCGTCTCCGACCCCACCTTCCTGATCTGCGACGAACCCACCGGCGACCTCGACCGGCGCTCGGCCGAGGACGTGCTGGGCCTGCTGCAGGAACTCAACCGCAGCCACGGCAAGACCATCGTCATGGTCACCCACGATCCCAAGGCCGCCGAGTACGCCACCCACACCGTGCACCTGGACAAGGGCGAGCTGGCCGACGCGCCGGCCGCGCACTGAGCGAGGCGATGCCATGAAGTATTTTTCGTTGATCTGGGCGCAACTGTTCCGCAGCAAGACGCGAACAGTGCTGACCCTGTTCTCGGTGATCGTCGCGTTCCTGCTGTTCGGCCTGCTCGACTCGGTGCGCGTCGCGTTCACCGCCGGCGGCTCGGTGGAAGGGGTCAACCGCCTGGTCGTGGCCTCGCGCCTGTCGATCACCCAGTCGCTGCCGGTGCGCCTGGAAGCGCAGATCCGCAGCGTGCCGGGCGTGCGCGACGTGACCTATGCGATGTGGTTCGGCGGCATCTACAAGGATCCCAAGGACTTCTTCCCCAACTTCTCGGTGGCGCCGAACTTCTTCGACGTGTACAGCGAGTACGTGGTGCCGCCGGAGCAGCTCAAGGCGTTCCGCGACACCCGCACCGGTGCGGCGGTGGGCGAGGCGCTGGCGAAGAAGAACGGCTGGAAGGTCGGCGACGTGATCCCGCTGCAGGCCACCATCTTCCCGCGCGGCGGCAGCAACGACTGGCCGCTGGAACTGAAGGCGATCTTCCGTGCCAAGGACCGCGCCAACGTGCAGGCGGAGAACCAGTTGATGATGAACTGGAAATACTTCGACGAGAGCAACGACTACATCAAGGGCCGGGTCAGCTGGTACACGGTACGGCTGGACAACCCCGAGCACGCCTCGCGCGTGGCGCAGGCGATCGATGCGCTGTCGGCCAACTCCGACCACGAGACCAAGTCGCAGACCGAGTCGGCGTTCCAGCAGGCCTTCGTCAAGCAGTTCGCCGACATCGGCCTGATCGTCACCTCGATCATGGGCGCGGTGTTCTTCACCCTGGTGCTGCTGACCGGCAACACCATGGCGCAGGCGGTGCGCGAACGCATCCCGGAACTGGCCACGCTCAAGACCCTGGGCTTCCAGGACCGCACGGTGCTGGCCCTGGTGATCGTCGAGTCGGTGCTGCTGATCGTGCTCGGCGGCCTGCTCGGCATGGCGCTGGCGGCGGCGGCGATCCCGGTGCTGGCCAGCGCCAGCCGCGGCGCACTGCCGGTGCACGCGGTACCGCTGCAGACCTGGCTGATCGGCGCGGCGCTGATGCTGGTCATCGGCGTGGTGGTCGGCCTGCTGCCGGCGCTGCGCGCGCAGCGGCTGAAGATCGTCGACGCCCTGGCCGGGCGCTGAGCCCGCCCCCTATCTCCAGCACAGCGATGCCACGGACGGCGACGCAGACCCGAGGAACAACGCAATGAAGATGCAATGGTTATGGAATGTCCTGGCGATCGCGGCGCTGGCGCTGTGCCTGGGAATCTGGATCGCCCTGCCCTGGTTCCTGGTGCTGGCGCTGGTGGCGGTGCTCGCCGTGCTGCTGCTGGTCACCCGCAGCGGGCGGCTGTCGCTGGCCGCCGCGCGCATCGGCATCGCCAGCCTGCCGCAGCGCTGGGGCGCCAGTTCGGTGATCGTGGTCGGCATCGCCGGCGTGGTCGGCGTGCTGGTGGCGATGCTGGCGATGGGCCAGGGCTTCCAGGCCACCCTGGACAGCACCGGCGACGACACCACCGCCATCGTCCTGCGCGGCGGCTCGCAGGCCGAGACCAACTCGGTCATCACCCGCGACCAGGTGCCCTTGATCGCCAGCCTGGCCGGCGTGGCGCGCGGCGCCGACAACCGCCCGTTGGTCTCGCCGGAGTTGTCGCAGGTGGTGAACCTGCAGTCGAAGTCCGACGGCACCGACGTCAACGCGCAGTTCCGCGGCGTCGGCGAGCAGGGCTGGGCGGTGCACGACAAGGTCAAGCTCCTGCAGGGCCGTCGCTTCCAACCCGGCCTGCGCGAGATCGTGGTCGGCAAGGGCGCGCAATCGCAGTTCCGCGGCCTGCAGCTCGGCCAGACCCTGACCCTGGGCAACCAGGCCTGGACCGTGGTCGGCGTGTTCGCCAGCGGCGACGCGCACGACTCGGAGCTGTGGACCGACACCCAGACCCTGGCCACCACCTACAACCGCAGCGCCTACCAGTCGATCAGCGTGCGCACCCAGGGCCAGGACGGCTTCCGCCAGTTCAAGGCGGCGATGGACGCCGACCCGCGGCTGAAGCTGGACGTGTTCACCACCCGCGAGTACTACCGCAAGCAGGGCGGCAACCTCAGCAAGGTGCTGGAGGTCCTGGGCACCTTCATCGGCACCATCATGGCGATCGGCGCGGTGTTCGGCGCGCTCAACACCATGTACGCGGCGGTCGCCACCCGCGCCCGCGAGATCGCCACCATGCGCGCGCTGGGCTTCCGCGGGCTGCCGGTGGTGGTGGCGGTGATGCTGGAGACCATGCTGCTGGCGCTGCTCGGCGGCGTGCTGGGCGGGCTGATCGCCTGGGCGATCTTCAACGGCTACAGCGTCTCCACCCTGGGCAGCAACTTCAGCCAGGTGGTATTCCAGTTCAAGGTGTCCCCGCCGCTGCTGTGGACCGGGCTGAAGTGGGCGCTGGGCATCGGCCTGGTCGGCGGCCTGTTCCCGGCGCTGCGCGCGGCGCGGCTGCCGATCACCACCGCCCTGCGCGCGCTGTAGCGCCAGGGCTGAACGCGCCGGGCCGGGACCGCTGTCCCGGCCCGGCCCAATGGCGGCTGACGCGTCATCGTTCCGTCATCGAAACGCGGTAGAACGGCCGCCGCCGAGGCGCTAGCCTGCGCGGCCATTTGGTTCCACGCCGCCACGCCCATGTCCTCGCGCCTGCGCCTGCTGCTCGTCCTCTGCGCCAGCCTGTGGCTGAGCGCCTGCTCCTCCACCTCGCTCAGCGACCGCCTGGTCGCGCCGGGCGGCGTGTCGCCGTTGATGGACGAGGAGCGCATCCAGAGCCTGCTGGGGACCCTGCCCAACCGCAGCGGCCACGTGGTGGTGCCGGGCGGCATCCCGATCTTCTGGCGCGCCATCGACCCGGGCGACTACCACATGCGCTACCGCTACGAGCATGCCGGCCGCGACGCCAGCGGCCACGAGCATGCCGACTTCGCCATGGACGTGGGCACCCCGGCGCCCGCCTCGCACATGGCCCCGCGCGGCACCGTGGTGCTGCTGCACGGCTGGATGATGGACGGCGACTCGCTGCTGCCGTGGTCGCTGGACCTGGCCCAGGCCGGCTACCGCAGCATCAGCATCGACCTGCGCAACCACGGCCGCTCCGGCGGCGGCCCGGCCGGCTACGGCACCCGCGAGTCCGACGACGTGGTCGCGGTGATCCGCGCCCTGCGCGCCAGCGGCGAGGTGCAGGGTCCGGTGTACCTGTTCGGCGTGTCCTACGGCGCGGCCACCGCGCTGTTCGCCGCGCAGAAGCTCGGCGATCAGGTCGACGGCGTGGTCGCGATGGAATCCTTCGCCAACGCCGGCCGCGGCATCCGCGACATGATCCCGCACATGCTCGCCAGCCGCCCGCGCGGCTGGATGGCCAGCGCGGCGATGGACCTGGCGCGCTGGCGCTACGGCGGGCAGAACCTGGATGCGGTGATCGCCAACGCCAATCAGCGCCTGGCGCTCAACCTGGACCAGGTCGACGTCACCGCCGCCGCGCGCGCCGCGCCGGCCTGCGTGCTGCTGCTGCACGGCAGCGCCGACCAGCACATCCCGGTGGCGCACGGCCGCCTGCTGGCGCTGGACGCCCCGCGCGCGCACTACCTGGAGATGCCCGGCGAGAACCACCTGAGCCTGCCGATGCGGCTGGATCTGCTGGCGCCGACCGTGGAGGACTGGTTCGCCGACTTGCAGTCGCCGAGCCACGGCGGCCGCTGCCCGCAGCCGCTGCCGCCGCGTGCGGACCCCGAGCTGCAGCTGACCGGTGGGCCGGCCGCGAGCGGTAGCCGCGGCTGAGCGGCGGGATGACCAGCCATTCGGCTGTGGAAAGCAGGGATTCGGGATTGGGGATTCGTAACAGCGGGCTGTGTTGCTGCTTTTGCCAATCCCGAATCCCTAATCCCGACTCCCCGCTCGCCGCCACACGCCCGACCGCCACAGACTCTCGCCGGCGAACAGCAGCAAGCCGATCCAAATGGCGGCAAAGCCGATCGCCTTGCCCGCGTCGAACGGCTCGCGAAAGAACCACACGCCCAGCAGCAGTTGCAGGCTCGGTGCGATGTACTGCAGCAGCCCCACCAGCGACAGCGGGATACGTCGCACGCCGTAGGCGAAACCGATCAGCGGCACCGCGGTCACCACGCCGCCGAATGCCAGCAGCAGGTCGTTGCGCCAGCCCCAGCCGCCGACGAAGCCGCCGCCGTGGCCGGCCTCGCCCCACAGCACGAAGCCCAGCGCCGGCAGGAACAGGTACAGGCTCTCCACCCCCAGCCCGGCCACCGCATCCACCTGCACAAGCTTGCGCAGCAGGCCGTACAGCCCGAACGAGCCGGCCAGGCCCAGCGCGATCCACGGCAGCGTGCCGGCGTCGACGGTCAGCCAGGCCACGCCCAGCGCGGCGCAGGCAACTGCCAGCCATTGCAGCGGACGCAGCCGCTCGCGCAGCACAAGCACCCCGAGCAGCACGTTGACCAGCGGATTGATGAAGTAGCCCAGGCTGGTCTCGATCACATGGCCGGCATTGACCGCCCAGATGTACAGGCCCCAGTTGAAGGCGATCGCCAGGCTGCTCAGCGCCAGCGTGGCCAGCGCGCGCGGCTGCGCGGCGATGCGCCGCCACCACTGCAGGCGTGCGCTGTACACCAGCCAGGCCACCACCAGCAGCGTGCTCCAGACGATGCGGTGGGCGATGATGTGCGGCGACGGCACCGCCTGCAGCAGGTGCCAGTACACCGGCACCACGCCCCACAGCGCGAAGGTCGCCGCGGTGATCCACAGGCCGCGCCGGGCCTCCTGCGCGGCGACCGCGGTCATCGGCGGGTCCTCGCCACGGTGATCACCACCACGCCGGCCAGGATCACCGCCATCGCACCGAAATCGCTGGCGCTGAAGCGTTCGCTGCCGAGCCAACTGCCCAGCGCCACCGCGATCACCGGATTGACGTAGGCATAGCTGCCGGCCAGCGCCGGGCGTACGTTCTGCAGCAGCCACACGTAGGCGGTGAAGGCGACGATCGAGCCGAACACGCACAGGTAGGCCACCGCCAGCATCCCCTGCGTACTCGGCAGCGTGTGCAGGCGTTCGCCGCTGAGCAGGCCGATCGCCACCAGCATCACCCCGCCGCACAGCATCTGCCCGGCGGCGGCCATGAACGGCATCGGCAGATCGCGCCCGCGCGACCACACCGAGCCGAACGCCCAGCCGACCGGCGCGATCAACAGCAGCACCAGGCCCAGCGGGCTGGCATTGAGACTACTGCCGGCGTTGAGCCACACCACGCCGGCGAAGCCGACCACGATCCCGAGCCATTCGCCGCGGCTGGCGTGATGGCCGCGCAACGTGCCGAACAGCGCCATCCACAGCGGCACCGAGGCCACCGCCACCGCCGCCAGCCCCGAGGACACCTGACGCTCGGCCAGCACCACCAGACCATTGCCGCAGACCAGCATCAGCGCACCGAGCATGGCCAGCGGCCGCCACTGCGCGCGCGTGGGCGCGGGCACCCCGCGCCAGCGCAGCACCGCGTACAGCACGCTGCCGGCGATCACGAAGCGCGTGCCGGAGACCACGCTCAACGGCGGCGCGCCGCCTTCCAGGGCGAAGCGGATCGCCAGATAGGTCGAGCCCCAGACGACATAGACCAGGAACAGGGCGAGAACGACGAAGCCGCCGCGCGCAGGCGCAGCGGCGACAGGAGCAGAAGGCATCGGACGGCGCCAGAGACAGCGGGGGCGCTATTCTAGAGCACCTGGTCTGCGCGCAAGCCGTCTCGCCCGCGCGCGGCGCGCTGCCGCGGCGTACAGATCGTTCGTCGAGAAAGGAGTCGTGGATGACATCACACCGCACCTGGCTCGCGCTGCCCCTGCTGGCGGCGCTGGGCAGCAACAGCGCGGTACGCCCGCCTGCCGGACCCTGGGACTTGAACGGACATCAGTTGCTGGAAGCCCCGCTGGACGGCTCGCTGGCAGACGACCTGGGTCCGCAGCAACCGCAGGAACTGCGGGTCATGGTGTCCTCGCGCACGGCGGCCGCCTACATGCTCGGCATCGCGGCCGGCAGCGAGGGCGCGCGATGGTGCCGACCGGCCGGCCAGTCCGGTCCACCGGATGTCCAGGCCCTGGTCGCCGATCTCGTCGCGCTGCCCGATACGCGCCTGGACGAACGCGCCAGCGACCTGGTCGTGCAGGCCCTGGCCAAACGGTACCCCTGCAAACCTGCCAAGCCACGCCGCCCATCGCACTGAGGGCGCCGCCTGCCTCAAGGTCGCGTCGGCGCGACGAGGCAGTGATGAGCCGCTGGCGCGACGATGCGTCGGGTGCCGCACGGGCATCCACACTGGCACCGCAGCCACCGCCAGCGGCGCCCGGCGCTCCACCGTGATCACCAGGCCGCGGCGCTGCAGGTCCGCGTGGGCGCGCCAACAGCCAGACCAGCAGCGCGCAGCAGATGAAGGATCTCAATCAGGTCGCGTCAGCTGCCGCCACTGCGCATGGCCGACCCGCGCCGCGCTCTGGCCGAAGAAACGAGACCGGCCTCGCGCAAGGAGCGTGCTGCTCAATGCAGTTCTGACCCCTGAAGTTTCCACCGATCAGCCGACGTCCAAGACAGCGCAACTGCAGCCCGTTCCGGCGCTCCACAGCCCCCGAAAAACCTAAGAGACGGTTCAGCCGCACGGGCGTATCTGTACGCACACACACCCGCTCGCTGCGCACCGCCATGGCCATCGATACCGCACTGTCGCCGCTCGGCACCGTCACGCCTTATGGCACGTCGCCCTATGGCTTTTCCGCAGCGAGCGCCTCCAGCGGTTCGGCTCAAGCCGGCAACCCGATCGTGCCCAGCACTGATCAGGCCGCGGTGCAGCAGGCGGTGGAATTGTCCGGCGAGGCCTCGGTGATCTTCAGCCTCGGCGGCCTCGCGGGAACCACCCCGGCCGACACGGGCCTGACCTACAACGCGGCCGGGCTGTTCAACAGCATCGTCAGCGCCGGCCCGAGCGATGCGGCCTCGGCCTCCTCTGCCGGCACTTCCACTTCGACCGCCGGCTCGTCGACCTCGACCGGCACCGGGCCGTATCCCACCCTCGACCAGGCCACGCAGACGTACGACCAGGGCCTGCTCGGCACCATCACCGCGCCGCCGTCGACCCCGGGCCTATACAACGCCTCCGGCGTCTTCAGCAGCCAGGGCCTGACCCCGCAGCTGTCTTCGCTGCTGCAGTCCGATCCCAGCCTCAGCGGCACGGTCAGCGGCGACCTGCTCAATCAGGGCATCGTCGGCGGGTTGATCGACACCACTGCCTGAGCAGTGCGGCATGGTCGCCTGCGGCACCCGCACGCACCTGGCACGGTAGAAACGGCTTCAGGCCGCTTCTAGCGCGCGCTTTTCGCAGCCTTGCCGAACACCGCGTTGTTCTCTCGCAGGAGCGGCTTCAACCGCGACAGGCATTGCCGGTCACGCCCCGTCGCGGCTGAAGCTGCTCCTACGCGTGGCCTTGCGCCACCCGCGAAGATCCCCTTCTCCCGGAACCCCCAGCGCAACCGCGCATGTCGCTGGCCAACGGTCCTGGCACCGCGCAGCCAACGTGCTGTGACGGCACTCGTAAGTCGCTCGACCGGCGTCGCTCAGCCCGGCATCGCCGGACCACAGGCCTCGGCCGGATCGCTGTTCGCCGGCAAGGCATGCCGCTCCAAGGCATCGGCGTCGCCGCCCGCATCGCCGGCCAGCGCATCGTTGGCTGCCTGTGCCGCACCTCCCATGAACAGGGAAGCGGACAGCAGCAACATGCGCATCGGGTTCACGGTCACGACCTGGCAACAAGCGGGCCGCACAGTGTAGAGAATGGCGTCGTGCGGAGACAGCGCGGCGACGCATTCGCGTGCGCGAAACCGGCCGCCGTTCAGCGCGCGGGACGATCCAGCCAGCAGGCCAGGCCCTGCGCATTGAGTTCGATGTCCATGTGCAGCACGCGCTCCACGCCGGCATCGTCCAGCGGACAGCCATGCAGCCGCGCCCGCTCCAGATATAGCGCGGTCAGCGCCGCGACCAGGCAGCGATGGCGGTCGGAACGGCCGTCGCAGCCACGCGCGATCGCCACCATCGCCTCCAGTTGCTCCAGCAGTTCCGCCGCCAGCGTCTCGGCGCCCTCCACCGGACCGTAGTGGGTGAGATACAGCGTCTGCGGCGCATAGCCGAGCATGCGCTGGATCGAGGCCTGCATCGCTTCCGGCTCGAACTGCACCGGCGACGAGGTCGGGATCGCGAACGCACCGCGCGTGCTGTCCAGTTCGCGGTAGGACAGGCCGAAGGTGTCGCCACTGAACCAGCTGCAGCTGCGTGCATCCCACACGCACAGGTGATGGCGGGCGTGCCCGGGGGTGTCGATGCACAACAGCTCGCGCCCGGCCAGCGACAGGCGATGGCCGTCCTCGGCCACCACCACGCGCTCCGCCGGTACCGGCACGATGCTGCCGTAGCTGCGCGCCATCTCCGCCTCGCCGTACACCGCGGTGGCACCGGCGATCAGCCGCGCCGGATCGATCATGTGCGGCGCACCGCGCGGATGCACCAGCAGACGCGCGTTCGGCAGGTGCTGCAGCAGCGCACCCGCACCGCCGGCATGGTCCAGGTGCACGTGGGTGAGGATCAGCCAGTCCACGTCGGCCGGCGCCAGACCGGCCTGCGCCAGGGCGTCCAGCAGCAGCGGCACGGCATGGCTGGTGCCGCAGTCGACGAAGGCGCCGCGCCCGTTCTCCACGATCAGGTAGGCGGCATCGAACTGCGCGCGCTGGAAGCCGGTATCGACGAGATGGATGCTGGGATCGCGTGGCATGGCGCAGAAGCGTGGCTGGGCGAAGCTCCATTCTAGGCGGTATGGAGGATGCTGCCAGTGCCGGGCGGCAAGGGCCGGATGAGGACGAATATCGGAAACGCCGCAGACCCGACAGCCCATTGTGGGAGGGACTTCAGTCCCGACTGCATGCGGCCGGCAAACACACGCGCTTCGGATGTCGCGATGGAACGCGTCATTTGTCTGTAGGAGTCGACCGTCATGCAGCCGCGACAAGCGAAGCCGAACGCCACCTGACACCTTCCGTCGTCGGGACTGAAGTCCCTCCCACAATGCAATCCTCCGACAAGGCTAGTGCCGCCCTGTCGGAGCCGCTTCTACGACGGACCGCCGCGCTTGCGCTCAGCCCGCCTCGCGCAAGCGCGCCAGCGCCGCCAGCACCGTCTCGGCCGGCGCCTCCAGAATCACCGGCGCCGCCTGCAGCGCCTCGGCCTGTGCAGCCTGCTTGAGCGCAGCGATGGTCTGCCCGGCATCGCGCGGCGAGGCGAAGCCGCCGCTCTGCAACAGCAGCACGCCCTCGCCATCAAGCAGCTTGAAGTAGAACTGGCCGTCGGCCTCGCGGTACTGCTTGAAGCTCGGCAGCGCCTGCTTGGCCGTGGCCGCTTCGGTAGCGCCATCGGCCTGCGCCGACAGGTCGCGCAGGCCCACCGCGTGCCGCAACTCGGCCAGGAACGGGATCGCATAGCGTTCGCGCAGGCGCTGCGCGTTGTCGCGCAGGATCGCCTCGATGTCCTGCGGACGCGCCATCAGCGCTTCGTAGCGCACGCGCATCGGCGCGATCTCGGCATCGATGCGCTCGAACAGCTGCTGCTTGGCCTCGCCCCAGCCGATGCCGGCGGCGAACGCCTGCGCGAACGCGGCCGTCTCCTCGGCGCTGGCGAAGGCCTGGTACAGCTGGAACAGCGCGGAGCCCTCGGTCTCCTTCGGCTCGCCGGGCGCGCGCGAATCGGTGACGATGGCGAACACCCGCTTCTTCAGCTCCTCGCGCGGGGCGAACAGCGGAATGGTGTTGTCGTAGCTCTTGCTCATCTTGCGCCCGTCCAGCCCGGGCAGCGTCGCCACCTGCTCGTCGATCAGCGCATCGGGCAGCACGAAGTGCTCGCGGCCGTAGACGTGGTTGAAGCGCTGCGCGAAATCGCGCGCCATCTCGATGTGCTGGATCTGGTCGCGGCCCACCGGCACCTGCTGCGCCTTGAACAGCAGGATGTCGGCGGCCATCAGCACCGGATACATGAACAGGCCGGCGGTGACCCCGGCATCGTCGTCCTCGCCGTCGGCGCGATTCTTGTCCACCGCCGCCTTGTAGGCATGCGCGCGGTTGAGGATGCCCTTGCCGGCGACGCAGGTCAGGAACCAGGTCAGCTCGTTGGTCTCCGGCACATCCGACTGGCGGTAGAACCACACCTGCGCCGGATCCAGGCCCGCCGCCAGCCAGGTCGCCGCGATCTCCAGGGTCGAGCGCTGGGTCCGCGCCGGGTCCTGCGCCTTGATCAGGCTGTGCAGATCGGCCAGGAAGAAGAAGCTCTCGATGCCGGGACGCCGGCTGGCCTGCAGCGCGGGGCGGATGGCGCCGACGTAGTTGCCGAGGTGCGGCGTGCCGGAGGTGGTGATGCCGGTGAGAACGCGGGTGGTCATGCGGAATGGACGGTCAGGGGGAAACCCGGCGAGTTTACCCGCTGCGCGACAACCCCGTTCCGGCGCGTGGTGCGTTCAATCCGGCGTCCCCGTCCTGGAGTCGCCGCGATGCACGTTCCTGCTCCTTCCCTGCCCCGCCGTTCCCGTTCCCTCGCCGTGCTCGCTTTCGCGCTGCTGTGCATCGGCGGGCTGTGCGGCTTTCGTCCATGGCCGTCGCCACCGAGCTCGGCGCCGGCAGTGCAGCTGCAGGTGATCGATCGCGATGCCGGCGACGATCCGCTGCCCGCGCATGCCTGGCGCGGCGAGCGCTGGATCGCCGCCACGCCCGGCCACCGCTACGCGCTGCGCCTGACCAACCTGACCGGGGCGCGGGTGCTGGTGGTGCTGTCGGTGGACGGCGTCAACGCGGTCAGTGGCCAGACCGCGGCCAGCGACCAGCGCGGCTATGTGCTGGCGCCGTGGCAACAAACCGAGATCGCCGGGTGGCGCAAATCGTCCGAGGACGTGGCGCAGTTCGTGTTCACCGACCTGGAGGACAGCTATGCGGCACGCACCGGACGTCCGCGCAACGTCGGCGTGATCGGCATGGCGGTGTTCGACGAAGCGCGGGCATGGCCCGATACCGTCCCGGGGAACGCAGGCGTCGACGCCGAGAGAGCTGCCAACGCAGCCGCGCGCGCGGCAACGCCCGGCGTCCCGACGCCGGAAGCAATGCCTGCACCGGCAGCGGCCGCCGACGCCCCGCAACGCAGTGCGGCCGCACCCCTCGCGGCGGCACCGTCCGCGGACGCACGCACGTATGCACGCGAAGGCACCTCCGCTGCCCGCGTGCAGCAGCGCCTGGGCACCGGCCACGGCGCGCGCGAATGGTCGCCTTCGCGCGTCACAGAATTCGAGCGCGCCAGCGACGTGCCGATGCAACGGACCGAGCTGCGCTACGACAGCCGCGCACGGCTGATCGCACGCGGCGTGCTGCCGCGGAACCTGCCGCCGCGGCGCGTGGCGGTTGCGCCAAGCGCGTTTCCCGGCGACTACGTGCCCGATCCGCCGGAGCGCTGAGCGTCCCGCGCACCAAAAAAGCACGGGCCGCAATGCGGCCCGTGTCGACGACGCTGGGGCGGTGTGCGCCTCAGTCGTGGTATTCCTTGCCCAGGCCGTCGCGGAACGCGTGCACTTCCTTCTCGGCGCGATCGCGCGCCCAGCCGTAGCGCTCCTGCAGCTTGCCGGCCAGGTACTGGGTGTTGCCTTCGGCGACGTCGAAGTCGTCGTCGGTGAGGTCGCCCCACTGCGCCTTGATCTTGCCCTTGAGCTGGGTCCACTTGCCGGCAATGATGTCTTTGTTCATGGCATCTCTCGTGATGTGTAAGCGGCGCCTTACGCCGCCCGCGCAGCATTGCGCGGCCTGCGTCGCGAACCGATCAACGCAGCGTCAGCGATGCATGAGCATCGTGAACCGTTACGCGGTGGTCGGCAGCCGCGCAAAAAAAAACGGGCCGGCAAGCCGACCCGTTTCTGGTCACCGAGACGAGGCTCAGTTCTTGGCGGCGTCTTGGACCTTCTCGCCCGCCTTCTGCACGTCCTTGCCGGCACCGGCAACGGTGTTGCAACCGGCCAGCAGGCCCACAGAGAACATCGCCAGCAGCATCCACGCAAACGTACGCTTCATAGGTTCACTCCTTGCTTACTTGGTCATGGGACGCGGCACGCAGGCCGCGCGAAACTCAGCACTTGCCCGCGCTGCAATCCTTGGCGGTGTCTTCCACCTTCTCGCCCGCCTTCTGCATGTCCTTGCCGGCGCCGGCAACGGTGTTGCAGCCGGTCAGCACACCAGCGCAAAACAGGGTCAGCATCAACAGGGTGGTCAGTCGCTTCATCGGGTCGTCCTCGGCAATCGCAGGTGGTCGGGGTGGGCGGCGATAGGCGTCGCCGCGCTACCGTCTGGGGGTGAATCTGCCGTCACGACTGTGGATTTCACGTGAATGAACCGGCGACCCATTCAGGGTAAGCCCGCGTCGCTCAGTCCCGCATCAGGGTCGATTTGCCGAACAGGCTCTCCACCAGGTCCACGGCCAGCTCCGCGGTCAGGTTGCGGTGGTCCAGCACCGGATTCAGCTCCACGATGTCCAGCGAGGCCATGCGCCCGCTGTCGGCGATCATCTCCATCACCAGCTGCGCCTCGCGGTAGTTGGGGCCGCCAGGCACGGTGGTGCCGACACCCGGGGCGATGCTGGGGTCGAGGAAGTCCACGTCGAAGCTGACGTGCAGATGGGTGTCGGCGTCGAGCCCGTCCAGCGCCGCCTCCATGGTCCGCTTCATGCCCATCTCGTCGATGTAGCGCATGTCGTACACGTCCACACGATGCTGCTTGATCAGCCGCTTCTCGTCCGGGTCGACCGAGCGGATGCCGATCTGCCGCACCTGCTCCGGGCGCAGCGCCGGCGCGCTGCCGCCGAGCTCGGTCAGCGCCTGCGGGCCCAGCCCGCACAGGCAGGCCACCGGCATGCCATGCACGTTGCCCGACGGCGTGACCTCGCTGGTGTTGAAGTCCGAGTGCGCGTCCAGCCACAGCACGCGCAGCTTGCGGCCCTGCTCGCGGCAGTAACGCGCCACCGCGGTGATCGAACCGATGCCCAGGCAATGGTCGCCGCCGAGCACGATCGGCATGCGCCCGGCGCGCAGCTCGGCGTAGCTGGCCTCCATCAGCGCGCGGTTCCAGGCCACCACCTCGTCCAGGTGGCGGTAGCCGTCGACCGGCGCCTGCCAGGGATTGCGCGGGCCATCGATGTTGCCGATGTCGCGCACCTCCACGCCACGATTGGCCAGCGCCTCGTGCAGGCCGGCGATGCGCAGTGCCTCCGGCCCCATGCGCGCACCGCGATGGCCGGCCCCGATGTCGGTAGGCACGCCGATGAGGGACACCGGCAGAAAAGACGACTTCATGCGCATACGCTCCAGCCAAAAAAGTGACCCAGTCTAGCGGGACAGGCATGTCACGACTCGCCGCGTCGCAGCAGTCGCGTATTGGAAGGACTCAGCGTAATGGTGTTCGGCGAGACGAACGCCTATCAAATGATTAAAATATTCCAAACGGATGACATCGGGTTCTATCGGGCCAGATAACAGAACGAGCGAGGGCCCAACAAAGTGAAGACTCAAAATATTACCGCGAATGCTAGTCATTAAAATACTGGAGGAAGGATGCCTGCCCTTGTACCCGAGCTGGTGAATGCGGCGATTGATGCATCGACTTTGCCTGATGATTTGTTGCGGCGAGCGTTAGTGGTTGCTCGACGCCTAGCCTTGCCTGAGCTTGTCGACTGGATCAGCAGCGAGTTAAATGGCTACCACTCAGAAGACCTGCCTGACTACCGCCGAGTAAGAGGGCAATTGATGGCAGAAAATCCAATTCATGGCCCCGTCCCTTTCTTTGCACCTCCTGACATGACTAACATGTTGTCGGATTTCAAGCTCCGGCAGTCAGTGCCAGAACTTATACAGCTTACGCAAAGCGAGAACCCCATATGTAGCCACTTTCCTCCCAACGTTGAGCACACAATCATGGAAATGATGTATGAGGCAAACGGCGTGGCGATGCGGCCTATGCTCCGGTTCTCCAAGGTGCAAATACAAGGCGTAATAGGAAAAGTTAGAAGTCGGGTGCTTGAATGGGCCCTTGACCTTGAGGCAAAAGGCGTACTTGGAGAGGGCATGACATTCACTCAACAGGAAAAGCAGACCGTGCAACAGCAGCACTACCACTTTGGCGACGTAAACGGCTCCCAAATCCAAATCGACTCGAATGGATCGAATCAAAGTCAGACTCATGCTAATGGTGATATGGCTGCACTTTCGGCTCTTATTGAGCTATTAAGCAAAGCCATTCAACAAGGGGGAGTTGAGTCGGAGATACGCGAAGAACTGCAAGCAGAGCTAGCAACTCTGCAAGCGCAAGCGTCGTCTCCAAAGCCCAAATGGCCAATCATCAAGGCAACTGCGAGAAGCATCAAAGCTGTGCTAGAAAACGCAGCCGGCAGCGTGCTTGCAGCAAAGGCTTTACCGTACTTAACAGCGCTGCTGTGATCCTGCTGCCTGACACGGTGAGATGGTGCCGCTTATCCGAATCGAACGGATGACCTACTGTTTACAAGACAGTTGCTCTACCGACTGAGCTAAAGCGGCAAGACGAAAGACGCCCATGAGTGGGGCCGGGGCAGTCTACCTGCTGGCGCGGGCCTCGGCACGCGCGACGGCGCGGCGCCGAACACCGGCAGGCGCGGCATTCTAGCGCAGCGTGCCGCAGTCCACGGTGCGCTGGCGCGCGGCGCCGAGCTGGCGGCGTAGGGTCGCGGCCTGCGCCGCGGAGTCGGCGCGCAGGTCCAGCCACCAGCGCGACTGGCCGCTGCCGCCGCTGGGGATCAGGTCGGCGTTTAAGCCGGCACGGGCCAGTTCCTGGCGGCGGCGCTCTGCCCCCTCGCGGCTGCGGTACTGGCCCAGGGCGATGGCATTGCCGGCATCGCCCTGGCGCAACGGGTAATAGTCACGGATGCCGGCGGCGACGATGCGCTCGGTGGCCTGCCTGAGGCCGTCTTCGCCGCCGATGGTCGGCAGGATCACGCGGAAGCTGGTGGCGTCGCTGTCGGCGGCCTCGCGCAGGCGCGGACGCGGCGTTCCCGGGGCCAGCGCGGCGACGGCCGCCTGCGCCGCGTCGCGGTCCGGGTACGGTCCTACGCTCAGGCACACCGCCGCGTCGGCGGCGGGCTTCGCCGCGGGCTCGACCTGGGCCTGGGTTGGAGCGGGCGCAGGCACGGCAGCGGGCGGCGTGGGCGCAGTGGACGGTGCGGCGGTCGTGGGAGCCGCCGGTGCGTCAGCCTGCGCCGGAACCGCTTCGACAGGATCGGCGGCGACGGCGGTGTCGGCTTGCGCAGCGGCTGGCGCGGCGACAGGCGCGACGGCCGGCGGAGTGGGCGCAGCGGCCGGTGCAGGCGTCTCGTTGACCAGTTGCAGCGTCGCCACCCCGGCCGGCACGGCCGGCATCGGCACGGCTGGCGGGGTCGGCGGCTGCATCGCCCACCACACCGCGACGCCGAGGTTGAGGATGGTCAGGACGACGAGCAGGGCGCGAACAAGCATGGCCGGATTCTAGAGCGTGCGATGCACGTTGGGAGAGACAGTGACGTCTGCGTGGGACGTTGCGACTTCGGCGCAACGTCCGCTTCGCCACGCCACGCCACGCCACGCCGCATCGCGGCCGCCTGCGCCGGCCCGCTCAGGCGGCACCGGCACCGGCCACGGCGTGCGCCTGCGCCCACAGCGCCAGTCCGTCCAGGACCAAGGCGGGGCGCTGCTCGGCCGGCGGCAGCGCGTGCAACAGCGGCGGCACCCCACCGCCGTGCAGCAGCAGCCGCGGTCGACGTCCGAGCAAGGCCTCGCCCTGCTGCAGGCTGCGCTCGATCAGCGCCACTGCCGCGCCGTCGCAGCCGGAGGCCAGGGCGTCGGCGGTGTCGGCGGCGAACTCGTGGTAATCGCCGCCCTCGGCCGGCAACTGCGCCGCCTTCTGCTGCAGGGCCTGGCGCATCACCGTGGGCGACGGCGCGATGCGGCCGCCGCGATGCAGGCCATCGCGGTCGAGCAGGTCCACGGTCAGCGCCGTTCCCACGCCCACCACCAGCACGTCGCCGCCGCCATGCGCGGCGAGCAGGGCCAGGAACCGGTCCACGCCGAAGGCCTGCGGTCGCGCGTACGCGATCCGCACCCCGGCACAGGCAGCCTCGGTGCGCGCCACCTGCACCTGCGCGAAACGGCTGCGCAGCGCCTCCAGCACGGTGGCGGTCAGGGCCGGCGCGGCGACGCTGGCAACGTAGGCAGTGCCACCCTGCGGCAGCGCCGCGACCGCCGCCGCGTCCATCGCCTCGGCACCATGCGGCCAGGCCTGCACCGCGCCCACCTGCCCGTGTTCCAGCGCGGCGAACTTGAAGCGCGAGTTGCCCAGGTCGAACAGCCAGTCGCTCATGCCGGCCTCACGCTGACGTCGCCCGCGTGCACCGGCTGCTCGCCGTCGGCGAAGGCCACCCGCAGCGCGCCGTCCTCGGCCAGCCCCAGGGCCGTGCCTTCGCGCACCTGGCCGCCATCGTCGATGCGCACGGCGCGTCCGGCCAGCAAATCCAGCGCGGCGTAGCGCGGCAGGAACGGCGCCAGCCCCTCCGCGTCGAACAGCGCCAGCGCCGGCAGCAGCTGCGACAGCACCGCCGCGGCGATCGCGTTGCGCGACACCGCGCCGCCGGCCAGCCGCGTCAGGTCGGTCCACGGCTGGTCGATGTCCGCGGCAGTGGCCGCCGGCATCGCCACGTTCAGGCCCAGGCCGATCACGGCCCGCGCCGGCCCGGCGAACTCGCCGCCGCCTTCCACCAGCAGGCCGCCCAGCTTGCGCCCGTCGGCCAGCAGGTCGTTCGGCCACTTCAGCCCGACCGTGGCGAATCCGGCCGCACGCAGGGCTTCGGCCACGGCCACGCCGGCCGCCAGGCTCAAGCCGCCCAGCCGGCCCAGCCCGCCCTGGAAGCTACGCGCCACCGACAGATACAGATGCGCCGCCAGCGGCGACGCCCAGACCCGGCCACGGCGGCCACGGCCGCCGGTCTGGCGCTCGGCCAGCAGGACTTCGCTGCCCTGCGCCGGCGCCGGCCGCTGCAGCAGGGTGGTATTGCTGGAGACCAGGCTCCAGGCGATCTCCAGCCCGGCCAGCTCGGCGCCCGCCGGCCCGCTCAGTCCGGCCCGAATCGCCGCGGCGTCGAGCAGTTCCAGCGGCCGTGCCAGGCCATAGCCCTCGCCGGCCCGGCCCTCGATCTCCACCCCGGCCGCGCGCAGCGCCTGAATGCGCTTCCACACCGCCGCCCGGGTCAGCCCGCAGGCGCGCGCCAGGGCATCGCCGGACAGGGGGCCCTTGCTGAGCCTGGCCAACAGTTCGCGCTCGTCCAACGCCGGTTCCATCGCCTCGTTTCGCCCCCGGGCGCGCCGTTGCGCGACCTCGTAAACCGAAAAGTATGCGGCAACGCCCTCCGGGCGCCCAGGGCCGGGGCCCTGCAGCGGGTGAAAACCGCGTTAGAATCGGGATTCACCGCCGCTCGCCCTGGATGCCGACGATGCGCCGTTCCCTGCCCTGCCTGCTCCTGTTGCTGCTGCCACTCGCCGCCGCCCACGCGTCCAACGTGCTGGCGGAGAAGCCGCACACCGACTGCACCTACGGCGACGCGGCCGATGCCGACAGCACGCCGACGCGCCCGCCCGCGGCGCTGCATGCGCCCGCCTCCACCGGCAAGCCGGCTTCGACCACCACGGGCGGCGGCAGCGACAGCGACCTGGTGCCGCGCATGCGCATGCCGAAGTGGCACAGCTTCCTGCCGGGGATGTTCCGCTGATTCCACGCTGGCTGCGCGGGCTGTGGTCGAAACCCGCCGCCATCGATGACCCTACCTGGCAGGCCGTGCGCCGCGACTGCGCCTGGGTCGCCGCCCTGGATGCGCCGCGCGAACAGCGCCTGCGTACGCTGGCCAGCGAATTCCTGCATCGCAAGACCATCTCGCCGCTGGGCGGCCTGCAGTTGGATGCCCGGCAGTGCGGCCTGCTCGCCGCACTGTGCTGTCTGCCGCTGCTGGAGTACGGCAGCGAGGGCATGCGCGGCTGGTCGCAATTGCTGGTCTACCCGGACGCGTTCCGCGTGCAGCGCAGCCATGTCGACGCGGCCGGCGTGCTGCACGAGTGGGAAGACGAACTGATCGGCGAATCCTGGGACAGCGGCCCGTTGATCCTGTCCTGGGCCGACGTGCAGGCCGACCTGGACGATCCACGTGCCGGCTACTGCGTGGCGGTGCACGAAATGGCGCACAAGCTCGACGTGCTCGACGGCGCCCTGGACGGCACGCCGCTGCTGCCGCGCGCCTGGCAGCGGCAATGGGCCGACGATTTCCAGCGCAGCTACGACACCTTCTGCGCGCGCGTGGACCGCGGCCGCGCCAGCGAGATCGACGCCTACGCCGCCGAAGCGCCGGAAGAGTTCTTCGCGGTGGTCAGCGAATATCACTTTTCCGCGCCGCAGCGCCTGCAACGCGAGATGCCCGAGGTCGCCGCGCACCTGGCGCGGTTCTACGGGCCGTCGCCGTTTGCGGCGCCATAGACGCCAACAACCCGGGCGACAGCGGGGCCGCGGCCCTCTACACCAGCGCCAGACATCGCCGCGGCGCGGCGCAGGCAGGCGCCGCGATCGCGACGGCAGCCGCTGCCACGAGGGGAACGACGTGGTACGCCGAACCGTGGCAATACCGAGTGATCAGAGGCTCGCGAAAGACGTCATCGCGCGAACGGCAGCCGGCCGATGGCGCCACGCCGTCAGCGCGACGCCGGCCGCCGACGCACCTCACACCAGTTGCAGATCCCGCGCATGCGCCTGCGGGAACACCTTCTGCAGTTGCGTCGGCGACAGCCCCCACATGCGGCCGAGCAGGCCGGCGAACATGTCGCGGTAGTTGGTCAGCACCGGGTAGTCGCGGTCCTGGAACAGCTTGTCCTTGCTCACCGCCACCTGTTCGCCGGCGATGCGGCCGCCGTTGACCCCGCCGCCCAGCACCCAGTAGGTGGTGCCGTGGCCGTGGTCGGTGCCCTTGTCGCCGTTCTCGCGGAAGGTGCGGCCGAACTCGGACAGCACCACCACCACGGTGTTGCGCCACTCCGGCCCCAGCGCCTCGGCATAGGCCGACAGGCCCTCGGACAGGTTGGCCAGGTTGTTGGCCAGCGCACCGTCGGTGCTGCCCTGGTTGACGTGCGTGTCCCAGCCGCCGACATCGACGAAACCGAGCCGGTAGCGCTCGCGCATCAGCGTGGCGATGCGGCGGGTCTCGTCGGCGAAGGTGCGCGCGCTGGCGGCGCCGCGGTTGGCCTGCTGCATCTCGTCGCGCAAGGCCTGCGAGACCTGCTGGCGCAGCGCCAGACCGTCGTGCGCAGCGCTGGCCAACTGCGTGCCGTGGTACATGCCGGCGAGGATGTCGGCCTGGCGCTGGTCGAAGGCCGGGGTCGGATTGCGCTTGAGCGAGAGATTGGGAATGTCGCCGCCGCCCTGGAAACTCAGCGGCAGCGAATCGGTGAAGGCGATCGACGGCGTGCCGGTGGCCACCTGCGACAGCCGCGCCAGGAAGCCGGTGCGGTAGTCGCTGCGCTGCCCGGCCGGCTGCCCGGCCTCGATGCTGTCCTGGGTCTCGAAGTGGCTGCGCGACAGATCGTCGGTGCCGGCGAAGGGCACGAACGCCAGCTGCTTGTCGTTCCACAGCGGCATCAGCGTCTCGCGCAGCCGCGGGTTCAGGCCCCACTGCGTGTCCAGCGCGATGGCGCTGTTGGGATTGGCCGGATCCGGTTTGGCGATCGCCAGGCTCGGCCGCGCGGCGTAGTAGAAATCGCTCGCGTACGGGACCAGCAGGTTGTTGCAGTCGTAGCCGCCGCGCAGGAACACCACCAACAGGCGCGGCGACGGCGCAGGCGCGGCGAACAGGCGCCCGGCGAACGGCAGGCTGGCCGCAGCGGCGGCGGAGGCGAGCAGGAAGCGGCGACGGTGCATGACGGATCTCCGTGCGGCCAAGGCCGCGGTCAGCGGTAATTGAAGTCGGGGGACGCCAGCAGGTAGCCGTTCCACTCCTGCTGCGAGCGCGCCTGCGCCAGCGCCTGGCGCGTGGCATCGCTCAGTTGCGGCTCGATCGCGTGGTAGTACAGCGGCGTGCTCAGTTGCGGGAAGCCGCCACGCTGCTGTCCGTCGACAGTGAACAGCTGGGTGTTGCCGTTACCGATCGCACGCGCGATCTCGAAGCGCTGCGCCATCTGCCCGGAACTGTTCCAGGCGCTGGATTGCAGCGCCCAGCCATCGGGGGTGATCCGGCCGAAGCTCGGCTCGCCCATCTGATTCAACCAGCCCAGCAACGGCTGCGGATTGACGATGGTCTGCCCGTCGTAGGCCAGGCGCAGCGCCGAGACCAGGAACCGGTAGGGATCCTTGAACTTGTGCGGTGCGCCGGCCGCCATCTCCGGTGCGGTGAACATCACCTGCAGCACCGCGGCGATGTCGCCGTCGCTATGCTGGAACGTGCGCGCCATCTTCTCCACCAGCGCCGGCGGCGGATCGTCGGCGACGAAGTATTCGGCCAGCTGCCGCGACACGAAGTGCGCGCATGCCGGCTGGCGCACGATCAGCTGCACCGCGCGCTCGACCTCGTCGAAGCCGCCGCCGGCGATGCGCTGGCCGAGCAGGGTCTTGTCGCCGGGTTCGTGCCGGGCCGGATTGAACTCGAATGCGCCGCGGCGCAGATACTGCGCCTGCAACGCCGGCGGCAGCTTCGGCGGGCCGTCGCGGTCGACCGGCGCGATGCCGACGCCGGTGAGGATCAGCGCCAGTTGCTGCACGTCCTTCTGCGTGTAGCCGGCGTCGACGCCGAGCGTGTGCAGCTCCATCAGCTCGCGCGCATAGTTCTCGTTGACCTTGCCCTTGGCGTTCTGCGCGTTGTCCAGGTACTCCAGCATCGCCGGGCTCTGCAGCGTCGCCATCACCAGGTCGGAGAACTTGCCCAGCGCGTGCGGGCGGATCGCGTTGTCGGCGTAGTCGGCCACGGTCCAGTGCAGGCGGGCCTTGTCGGCGAATACGCTGAAATGGTTGAGCCAGAACCACACCATCTGCTCGCGCAACTGGTCCGGCGCGTAGATGGAACGCAGCAGTTGCGCCTGCCGTGCCTGGTTCAGCAGCAGATCGCCGCGCTGCTGTGCGGCCTTCTTCGCCGCGACCTTGGCGTCGCCGTCCGGCATCGCCTTGATCGCCTGCTGGGCGGCGGCCTGCTGCTTGAGCAATTCCTGCACCGGCGTGTGCAGCGCCGCATAGCCGTCCAGTTGCGCGCGCACCGGCGCCGGCAGGGCCGCATCGCCAGCATCGGCCTGCAGTTGCTCGCGCAGGAAGCGCTTGCGGCCATCGCGCTCGAACTGCGCCACG
Source organism: Xanthomonas sp. LMG 12460 (assembly GCF_009192895.1). Taxonomy (NCBI): domain Bacteria; kingdom Pseudomonadati; phylum Pseudomonadota; class Gammaproteobacteria; order Lysobacterales; family Lysobacteraceae; genus Xanthomonas; species Xanthomonas sp. LMG 12460. The sequence goes on from NZ_NKUH01000037.1 coordinate 55,828, forward strand.
CTGGCGCTGTCCAGGCCGGTGGTCATCGACTGCAGCCAACGCGCGTCGTCGCGCTTGAGCACCTTGTCGGTGGCGGCGATGGCGGCGACGGTGAACAGCACCAGCAGCAGCGACAGCAGCAACCGCTGGGTGTTGCGCAGCGCGCGCCGGCCGCGCACGCGCAGACGCGTTGCTGCAGGACGATGCCGGGATGCGGACATGCGAGGCTCCTGGACGAAAAGCGGCGTGAAGACCGGCGCAGTATCGCCAGCTGGTTGCCGGTCGCGTTAAGCCACTGTCGGAAACCTCCCGGTCATTTGCACGGGATTCACCTGCTGCTGCGGTGCAGCGGCGCCAGCGGCGGCGGATCCCCGCGGTCGGCCAGCGCGCGGCGGGATGGCGATCCCGGACCGGCACCGGCGCGTTGCCGGGCCTACAGTCCCGGCGGCAGGGTCACCAGGAAGCGCGCCCCGCCCAGTTCCTCGGAGCGGCTGACCTGCAGTTCGCCGCGGTAACCCTTGACCAGGTCCTGCACGATCGCCAGGCCGATGCCATGGCCGTGCACGCGCTCGTCGCCGCGCACGCCGCGCTGCAGGATGTGCGCGACCTCGTCCGGGGCGATGCCGGGGCCGTCGTCCTCCACCGCGATGATCAGGCCGGCGCGGCGGCTGCCGGCGGCCGGCTCCGGCCGCACGCTCAGCAGCACCCGCCGGCGCGCCCACTTGAAGGCGTTCTCCAGCAGGTTGCCGAGCAGTTCCTGCAGGTCGCCGGGTTCGCCGTGGAAGCGCGCGCTCGGCTCGATGTCGAACTCGCACAGCACGCCCTTGGCCGCGTAGACCTTCTCCAGGCCGCGCACGATCTCCTCGGCGTTGGGCTCGATCGGCAACGGCGCGGCGAACAGCTTGTGGCCGCTGGAAGCGGCGCGGGCCAACTGGTAGGACACCAGGTTGTTCATGCGCCGCAGCTGCACGTCCAGCTCTTCGCGCAATTCCGGCCCCTGCGCGCCGCTGTCGAGCTGGGTGCGCAACACCGCCAGCGGCGTCTTCAGGCTGTGCGCCAGGTCGGCCAGGGTGTTGCGCTGGCGGTCCAGGTTCTCGCGCTCGCTCTCGATGAAGGCATTGATGCTGTCGGTCAGCGGCTCCAGTTCGCGCGGGTGGCGATCGCCCATGCGCAGCGCTTCGCCGCGCTGCACCTTGGTCAGTTCGTTGATCACCCGGCGCAGCGGGCGCAGGCTCCATTGCAGGATGAAGGCCTGCAGCACCAGCAGGATCAGGCCGGCGCCACCGAGGTTGAACCACACCCGGCCGCGGAACACGCGCAGTTGCGCACCCAGCGCGCGGGTGTCCTCCATGATGTAGATGGTGACCGGGGTTTCCTTGTCGCGGCGCACGTAGGCCAGGCCGATGCCGTAGCGGTAGACCTCGCCTTCGCTGCCGTCGATCTGGGTCATCGGCCAGGGTCCGTCGAAGGTTTCCTGACGCGGTTCGAGCATGCCGCCCTTGGGCGGCAGCGGGCCCATGCTGGACATCGAGATCCAGCCTTCGCTGGGCATCACGATCTGCGCGTACAGGCCGCTGCCCGGCCGGTCGAAATGCGGATCCGGCGACGGCTTGTCGTTGTTGATGTACAGCGAGCCGTCGCGGGCGACGTCGATGTTGTTGGCGTAGGCGGTGGCGTAGCTCTTCAGGCGCTCGCGCAGGTTGCTCAGCGCGGTATCGGCGAACGCCTGATCCAGGGCGTAGCCGGCGGCGGCCAGGAACGCCAGCAGACTGAGGCTGGCGGCGAGCAGCTGGCGCGCCTGCAACGAGCGCGGGCGCCAGCGCTTGTACCACCTGGGTCGTGCCGCCACGCGGTCGCTTCCTCGGTGTGCTCGCCGGCGCCTGCGATCAGCCTTCGGTGCGCGGAATCGCGAACCGGTAGCCGCGGCCGCGCACGGTCTCGATCGGCTTCAACTCGCCGTCCGGGTCCAGCTTCTTGCGCAGGCGGCCGATGAAGACTTCCAGCACATTGGAGTCGCGATCGAAATCCTGCTGATAGATGTGCTCGGTCAGGTCGGCCTTGGAGACCAGTTCGCCGGCATGCATCATCAGGTACTCGAGCACCTTGTATTCGTAGCTGGTCAGGTCGACGTTGCTGCCGCTGACGCTGACGGTCTGTGCCGCCAGGTCCAGCGCGACCGGACCGCATTCCAGCGTGGGCTTGCTCCAGCCGGCGGCGCGGCGCAGCAGTGCATTGACGCGCGCCAGCAGCTCTTCGACGTGGAACGGCTTGACCAGGTAGTCGTCGGCGCCCTGCTTGAGGCCTTCCACCTTGTCCTGCCAGCTGGAACGCGCGGTGAGGATCAGCACCGGAAACTTCTTGCCTTCGTCGCGCAGCGCCTTGATCAGCTCCATGCCCGACATCTTCGGCAGGCCGAGATCGATGATGCCCACGTCGAAGGGCACTTCGCGGCCCATGTACAGGCCTTCCTCGCCGTCCTGCGCCGCATCCACCGCAAAGCCTTCGCGCTTCAGGCGAGCGGCCAGGGTCTCTCGCAGCGGAGCTTCGTCTTCGACCAGAAGGATACGCATGAACTCTCCCTAGTAACTTACAGGTGGCCGGTGGCCGGGGCGGTGTGTGGAACCTGAACCGAACTATCCGGACTCACGGGTGATCGTCGCGTGGTGGCTCGGGAGGCTCGCCCGACCGCGGCGCCCGCGGCGGCGCCGCACGGCCAGGTTGCGGATCGTCCATGTAGCGTACCCGCCCACGGCCGTCCATGTACTTGACGCGGTTGATGTCGCGGCCATCGAACGGCACGCGCTCGGCGCCGAGAATCTGCCCGCCGGTGGAGCGCTGCACCCGGCGCACCGCGTCGGACAGCGAACTACCGCCATAGTCCCGATTACGCCCCGCATCGCGCTCCGGCGGCGCCATCACACCCGGCATGGGCGGCTGCTGCGCACGGCCGTGCCCAGCCGCGACCGACGCCAGCGCGAGCGCGAAGACAGCGGCAAAGCGGTAGTGGCGGGAAGCGGAAGAAGTCACGACGGGCATCCTAACGGACTGATCGGAAACGTTCAAAACTTGTGAAGCGCGACACCTCGCGGGAACGAAGACGACCTCGAGAAATCGAGGCAAATTCTTGATTTTTCGGGGTGAATCCGGTCTGAACTTTTCCCCGCGCCGCGGGCGGCATTCAGTCAAATGAACCTGTGGAAGGCCAATGCAAGGGCCGCACCAGGGGCCTGGAGAGGCCCTTCGGCAGGTGCTTGGCGGCGTCTCCGCAGGACCAGAGATTAGCCCCAGAAACCTGAACGGAATCCCTGAACGACGCACAGAAGACGGCGGCGTGGCAGTCGTCGATCGAGACGCCGCATGGGTCGGCGACCGCTTGGCGACGAGAGCGATCAGGTCATCGATGCGAAAGGTGCCCCGCACCACGCGGCGGCGCCCGTCGGATCACGCCGCCGCGCGTGCCGCCCCGTCGGTGACCGCCAGCGCCCGCTCCAGCAGCGCCCAGTCCGCGCCCGGCCGGTGCGCACCTTCGCTGAGCACCTGGCGGAAGGCGCGGCCGCCGGGCTGGCCGTGGAACAGGCCGAGCAGGTGCCGGGTGATGTGCTTGAGCGCCAGGCCCTCGGCCAGACGCGCCTCGACGTAGGGGCGCAGCGCGCGCAGCAACTCGGCACGCGGGCGCAGTGCGGCGCCGGTCAGGGCCGCGTCCAGCCGGTGCAGGACGTAGGGATCGTGGTAGGCGGCGCGGCCCAGCATCACCCCATCCACCGCCTGCAACTGCGCCTGTGCCGTCTCCACCGCGGCCAGGCCGCCGTTGAGCACCACCTGCAGTTGCGGCCGCTCGCGCTTGAGCCGGTGCGCCCAGTCGTAGCGCAGCGGCGGCACCTCGCGGTTCTCCTTCGGCGACAGGCCCTGCAGCCAGGCATTGCGCGCGTGCACCACGAACAGCCCGCAGCCCGCCGCGGCGACCTTGTCGACGAAGGCCAGGAACACCGCGTAGTCGTCGTCCTGGTCCACGCCCAGCCGGCACTTCACCGTCACCGGGATGTCCACCGCCGCGACCATCGCCGCCACGCAGTCGGCGACCAGCGCCGGCTCGCGCATCAGGCAGGCACCGAAGCGCCCGGCCTGGACCCGGTCGGACGGGCAGCCGCAATTGAGGTTGATCTCGTCGTAGCCCCAGTCCTGGCCGATCCGCGCCGCCTGCGCCAGCAGCGCCGGCTCGCTGCCGCCGAGCTGCAGCGCCAGCGGATGCTCGGCCGCATCGAAATCCAGCAACCGCGCGCGATCGCCCAGCACCACCGCGTTGGCGTGCACCATCTCGGTGTACAGCCGCGCCGACGGCGCCAGCAGCCGGTGGAAGACCCGGCAGTGGCGGTCGGTCCAGTCCATCATCGGGGCGACGGACAGGCGCAGGGAGGCGGCATAGCGAAATTTTTTTCGCAGGCCCAATGGCTTGCCTTGTTTTTCGTGATCTTCAGTTCCGCTCATGATTGGTCGACTTCGAGTTCTCGGGCCTCGCTGCTACGCTGCGTGTCAGTTGGCCATGTCGCTCGGGCCACATAAATCATCGCCGGTCGTCTCCGCGAGGACGTAGCGCTAGGGTACACGGCTCAGATCCGCGTCCATCGGCGCGGGAGGTGATACACCTATCAAGACCAGGCAAGTCGGGGAAAGCCCGACCAGGGCTCTTCCGGACGCACTTGCCGTTTATATCGATACGGATATAATCATGCCCATCAAACCGATCGAATTCCTTGGAGACTCCCTGCGCAATCTTCGGGATTTTCCAGATGACGCGAAGCGAGAGGCCGGATATCAGTTGGATCGCGTGCAGCACGGATTGCAGCCCGACGACTTCAAGCCCATGCCGACGATCGGCCAAGGCGTTGAGGAAATTCGGATACGGGACAACAACGGCGCCTACCGCGTCATCTACACGGCCAGGTTGGCCGATGCGATCTACGTGCTTCATGCGTTCCAGAAGAAGACGCAGGCTACATCGAAGCAGGACATCGACCTTGCAAAGCAACGCTTCGCCCTGCTGGACAGGAAGTGACATGAACAAAAACAAGACCGAACGATTCGCCAGTGTCTGGGATGCGCTTGCCGACACCGCCCAAGAAGCGGCCAACCTCAAGGTCCGCGCCGAGCTGATGAGGAAGATCGCCTCCCTGATCCAGGAAAACGGTTGGACCCAGGCTGCTGCGGCTGAAAGATGCGGCATCACTCAGCCACGCATCAATGACCTGTTGCGTGGTCGCATCTCTCGATTCTCGCTCGACGCCTTGGTGAACATCGCTGCTTCCCTGGGCCGGCAAGTCCACGTCGAGCTTGACGCTGCCTGATCGATACCAATGACAGTGCGCACCCTCTCCAGATGGGTCGATCGCCTACTGAAGGGTTCGGTCATGATCGAATGCCCGCGCATGGAGATCCTAGGACGTGATCACGAGCCACCCGTCTTTACTGGACCAGGGCACATCAAGGTCGGCCAGGACAAGCGTATCCGCTTTGTCATGCACGGCACTCCACGTGACGGATCCGATGCCTTTAAAAGGATAGTCCTAGCCCAGAAGCATCCGCATGACATCCGGCACCAATTCAGGATCAATGCGACTGCATACGATGGAACGGAATGGTCGGGAGGGTGGACTAAGCTGACTTTGGGCGAAGAGGCAGCAAATATCTGGCAGCTATCCGGCCCCATACACAGCCTTCACACAGACTCCACAGGGTTCGGGGTCGCCAAGAAGAGCGGTGTTGAGCTGGTATTTGATCGATCTTTGCGGCTACCGATACCCATGAACATGGTCAAGACCGTGCTTCGGGGCGACAAGCAGGTCTTTTGGGCACGAAGCTCAGGCACTAAAACCATCAATGTGCTGGATGCAGAGATTGAGTTCTTCCTTTCACCTGAGCACGAACATGTCTGGGCCGTGGCGAATACCACCCAAAATTTCCCACATCCGCATCTGGAAAACTGGCTCAGCGAACCCCTGAATCTACTGCTTGGTGAAATTGTCGTGCCGAGCCTATGTGCCCGGAATTTCGGCGACGGCAGGGCCTTTATCAGGTTCCGCCCATCACCGTGGAAACCAGCAACCACGCTGACTGCCAGCATCTTGCGCGAAGATCCGCTTGGAGCCGACGAGCGCTTTTGGAACCTGTACTGCGACATCCTGACGATAGTTGCCACAGCTCGAGACGCCGATGGTCACCCAAACTTCGAGGCGCATCCACTGACTCAATACTACTGGGAGATCGTCCAAGCAAGCGGGGGCTCCAACTGGGTCCTTTGCATGACGTTGGCCAGCACGGTCGAAGGCATCGCAAAAGCGATGTTCTCTGAGACAGAGTGGAAGGCCGACTGGGCAACCAGCGAAGTCGATAGCCTGAAGCAGGTTGTCAAGGACTGGAAAGGCGATAGCAACCTTCGCAGCAGAGTCCTGGACTACCTCAATGGATTCAAGAAAAAGGGCATCGCCAAAGTTCTGAAATCGCTGGTTGAACAAGGGATTGTTACTTCTGACCAAGTCGATGCATGGAGTCGCATCCGCAATTCCTCGATGCATGGCGACATGGTTCTTCCTTGGTCGGATGAAGACCAAGAAGGTCGCATCATCAATCTGATCGAGCTCACGCACAGGCTGAGCGAGGCTTACATCAAACGCGAGTTAGGCAAAGTCACTGCATAGGCAACTTCCTAAAACTTAACCACAACGGTTACAACGCGAATTTTTCCCTTCATCCGGACAACAGACAGGCGGAGTTGCTCGGAGCCCACGAGGTTGCGAGCAGCATGCCCGCGTTGCAAAGACGCTGTCGGTCTGGAGTGCGGTCGCAGCGTATTGAGGACAGCGAGTGACTTTCGTCCGGGAAACATTCGCGCGCAACATTGGCCTGGCGCGCTGTTGTGTGCACAGATCGGCATGACGATTTCCTAGGCTGGATGAGAGTGGGATCTGGACTGCTGCACTACCCCGTTACGCCGTAATCAGGCGTATGCGTATCTGGCGATGCCTGCGATCAGGGCAACGACTCATCCATGATGTGAAACCCAACGCATCACGTGGCACCGACGCTTGACCGCCCGCCGCTTCCAGCCTATCGTGCGCTCGCCGAAGGTATTCATCTCTTCATTCGGATGAAGGGATGGATTTAAACGGGAATCCGGTGACGGCCGGCGCCGCAAGCGCCTGCCCATTCCGGAGCTGCCCCGCAGCGGTGAATGGAAACGACCTCCGTCAATGGCACTGGGCCGGCGCATGCCGGCCTGGGAAGCGACGGACAGTAGGTGCGCAGCCGGCACGGTGCGCGTGTCCATCAGCCCGAATACCGGCCCCGGCCGGAGGACCGTGCGTCCTCCGATTCGACCTGGCGCCTCCGCGGGGAGGCGGCCGGACCGCGACCCGGCCTTGCGCCGCGCCGCGCCGTCCGCCTGCCCGCGCGGTACCGGTTCGCCCGCGGGGGCGAAGGTCGCTGGCGTGGCGGGCGGTCCGTGCGAACGGGACGCGCGGCGCGCGGTTCCTTCGTTCCTCAATGCCCTTGAACGCAATGAGGAAACGCAACATGACGATCGTGACCAACCTGGGCTTCCCGCGCATCGGTGCGCGGCGCGAGCTCAAGCAGGCGCTGGAACGCTACTGGCGCCGCGACATCGACGGCGCGCAACTGCAGGACACCGCACGCGAGCTGCGCCTGCGCCACTGGCAACTGCAACGCGAGGCCGGGGTGGACGTGCCGCCCAGCAACGACTTCAGCCTGTACGACGCGATGCTCGACACCGCGTTCCTGTTCGATGCGATCCCGCAACGCTACCGCGCCCTGGCCGATGCCGACCCGCTGGCCGGCTACTTCGCGATGGCGCGCGGCACGCAGGAACACGGCCTGGACCTGCACGCGCTGGAAATGACCAAGTGGTTCGACACCAACTACCACTACCTGGTGCCGGAGCTGGCGCGGCGACAGCACTTCCGCCTGCGCGGCGACAAGCCGGTGGTGGAGTTCCTGGAGGCCAAGGCGCAGGGCATCCAGACCCGGCCGGTGCTGATCGGGCCGGTGACCTTCCTGGCGCTGTCCAAGACCGTGGACGGCAGCGACCGCTGGGCGTTGCTGGACAGCCTGTTGCCGGTGTACGCCGAACTGCTGCAACGCCTGCATGCGGCCGGCGCCGGCTGGGTGCAACTCGACGAGCCGGCGCTGGTGCTGGACCTGGACGAGGCCGCACGCGCCGCCTATCGCCGCGCCTATGATGTCCTTTCGCAGGCGCCGCGGCCGAAGCTGCTGCTGACCAGCTACTTCGGCGAGTTGGGCGACAACCTCGAGCTGGCGATGGCGCTGCCGGTGGACGGCATCCACGTGGACCTGGTGCGCGGCGTGGCGCAACTGGACGCGGTGCTGCAGGCCTTGCCGGCCGGACGCGTGCTCTCGGCCGGCCTGGTCAACGGCCGCAACGTGTGGCGCACGCCGCTGGACAACGCGCTGACCCTGGCACGCTACGCCGCCGGCCATGTCGGCCGCGAGCGGTTGTGGCTGGCGCCATCGTGCTCGCTGCTGCACGTGCCGGTGGATCTGCAGCAGGAGACCAAGCTGGACCGCGAACTGGTCGGCTGGCTGGCCTTCGCCAGGCAGAAACTGCAGGAACTGCGCACCCTGGCCGATGCGCTGGACGACCAGCCGCAGGCGCAGGCCGCGCTGGATGCGGCGCGCGATGCGCTGGCCAGCCGTCGCGCTTCGACCCGCGTGCACCGCGCCGAGGTGACGCGGCGGGTGGACGCGCTGACCGACGACGCCGGCCGTCGGCAATCGCCGTATGCGCAGCGCCGGCAGGCGCAGCAGGCGGCGCTGCGGCTGCCGCTGTATCCGACCACCACCATCGGCTCGTTCCCGCAGACCGAGCAGGTGCGGCAGGCGCGTGCGCAGCACAAGGCCGGCAAGCTCGACGATGCCGCGTACGACGCGTTCCTGGCCACCGAGACCGAACGCTGCGTGCGTGCGCAGGAGCAACTGGGCCTGGACGTGCTGGTGCACGGCGAGTTCGAGCGCAACGACATGGTCGAATACTTCGGCGAGCAGCTGGACGGCTTCGCCTTCACCCGTCATGGCTGGGTGCAGAGCTATGGCTCTCGCTGCGTGAAGCCGCCGATCATCTACGGCGACGTGCAGCGCCCGGCGCCGATGACGCTGCGCTGGACCACCTACGCGCAGTCGCTGACCGAGCGGCCGATGAAGGGCATGCTGACCGGGCCGGTGACGGTGCTGCAGTGGTCGTTCGTGCGCGACGACCAGGAGCGTGCGCAGACCTGCCGGCAGATCGCGCTGGCGCTGCGCGACGAAGTGCGCGACCTGGAGGCGGCCGGCATCGGCGTGATCCAGATCGACGAGCCGGCGATCCGCGAAGGCCTGCCGCTGCGCCGCGCCGACTGGCGGGCGTACCTGGACTGGGCGGTACAGTGCTTCCGCATCGCCGCGGCCGGGGTGCGCGATGCCACGCAGATCCACACCCACATGTGCTACTCGGAGTTCAACGACATCATCGAGGCGGTGGCGGCGATGGACGCGGACGTGATCTCGATCGAGACCTCACGCTCGCGCATGGAACTACTCGATGCCTTCGTGCGCTTCCGCTACCCGAACGCGATCGGGCCGGGCGTGTACGACATCCACTCGCCGCGCGTGCCGAGCACGCAGGAGATGGTGGCGTTGCTGGAGAAGGCGCGTGCGGTGCTGGATCCGCAGCAACTGTGGGTCAATCCGGATTGCGGGCTGAAGACCCGCGGCTGGGCGGAAACCCGCAACGCGCTGCAGGCGATGGTGGCGGCGGCGCAGCAGTTGCGCAGCCAGCACGCGCAGGCGGCGTGACCTGGCGATGCCCGGCGCCACGTGCGCCGGGCATCGCGATGGTTGCAGCATGTCCGGCATCCCAGTTCGGCGTGCATTGCTGCATTGCGTCTTTGTCCGGCAATGTGCGCTGGCTATAACCACAGGCGAACGCGTGGCGAGGGGGCGCTGCGTCCTCGCCGACGTGCTGCCGGCGGCGCACTGCGTCGCGGCTCCGGCATGTGCGTCTGCTTCTCAGCACCGCCAGGGAGAGCGCGTCATGCCGAAGCTGTCGAACCTGTCCGCCGTCTGCGTCCTGTGTCTCGTCGTCCCCGCCGCCGCGCTGCACGCGGCCGAACTGATTCCCAAACAACTGGCCGGACCGCCGGAGGAGTTCGCGCAGATGCGCGCGCCCGCCCCGGCGGAAGCGGCGATCCTGTCCAAGAGCGCGTTGCTGCCGGTGGAGTTCTCCGCCGCTCGCAGCAGTGGCCCGGCGCAGTGGCAGACCACCCTGCCGGTGGAGAACGGCAAGCTGCGCTTCGTGGTGCTGTCCGGCGAACACGATTGGCAACCGCGCCTGAGCGCACCGGCCACGGCCAGCGCACGCATGGGCACCGCCGCCGCGACGCCGCTGCCCGCGCCCAGCGCCAAGGCCACCCACCTGGGCGCCGGCGGCGCCGCGCTGCCGGCCCGCGAGTACCACGTGGACAGCGCCGCCAACGGCGACTGGACCCTGACCCTGCAGGCCGATGGCAGCAACACGGCGCAGCGCGGCTATGTGCTGATGGAAGGCGACCCGCGCACGCAACTGGCGTCCTATCCCAGCGACCGCGCGCAACTGCAGCGCGGCCAGCGCATCGGCCTGACCGCGCTGCTCGGCGGCATCGATGCGCAGGGCGGCGTATCGCTGGCGCGCAGCGCCGGCAGCGGCCGCATCGACACCGCACAGCTGCGCGTGATCGCGCCGGACGGTTCCGTCAGCCAATGGCCGATGGCCGACGACGGCCGCCACGGCGACGGCGCCGCGGGCGATGGCGTGTATGCCGGCGACTTCCCGGCGACGGCCACCGGCACCTACATCGCACAGGTCGTGGTGCATGGTCACGACGCCGGCGGCCAGGCCTTCGTGCGCACCAGCGAGCACGTGCTGCCGGTGCTGGACACCACCTTGCGCATCACCGCCGATGCCGTCGCCGCCAGCGCACAGCCCGGCACCCGGCTGACCCTGCCGATCCCGGTGCGCATCGGCGGCGGCCAGGCGCCGGCGCACTACCGCATGCTCGGCGAGCTGTGGGGCACCGGTCGCGACGGCAGCGCGGTGCCGGTGGCCTGGCTCGGCGGCATGCTCGCGCCGCAGGACGGACGCCTGCCGCTGAGCGTGGACGAACGCTGGATCGTCCGCGCCGGCGCGCGTGCGCCGTTCGCCCTGCGCAACCTGCGCGTGGAGGATCCGGACAACTTCGTGCCGCTGGCCACGCGCGCGACGCTGCCGCTGACCCTGCCGGCGCTGCGTCGCAGCAGCGTGGCGCGCAGCACCGGCGCGATCGACGAGAGCATGCGCATGGGCGAGCGCCCGGCGCAGCTGAGCGCCGCCGCCACCGACATGCAGGCGCGGGCCACCGGCAAGCGCCTGGTGCTGGTGCACGGCTACTGCTCGGGCGGGGTGTGGCCGGTGGCGCAGTTCACCAACGCCTCCGCGTTCCTGGACGTCAACCAGAACCGCAGCAACGACCAGTTCGCGCAGCGCCTGGCGCAGTTCGGCAGCCAGTGGAACTCGTTCGGCACGGTGGCGCACAGCCAGGGCGGCATGGCCGCGTTGCACCTGTACGTGTACTACTGGAGCGGCCTGGACAATGCCAGCGGCGGGCGGGTGATGCAGTCGGTGGGCACGCCCTACCAGGGCACCAACCTGGCCGGCATCCTGGCCACGGTGGGCTCGTGGTTCGGTGTGGGCTGCGGCACCAACAACGACCTGACCTACGACGGCGCCAAGGCCTGGCTGGCCGGCATCCCCAACTCGGCGCGGGCGCTGGTGAACTACTACACCACCTCCTTCGCCAAGACCAACTGGTACACCAACGACTACTGCAATGCGGCCTCGGACCTGGTGCTGAGCGACCCGGAGGACGGCACCGTGGAGCAGGTCAACGGCCAGCTGCCCGGCGGCGTCAACCGCGGCCACACCACCGGCCAGTGCCACACCACCGGCATGCGCGATCCGGCGCAGTACCTGGACGCCAGCCGCAACGCGACGATGAACGCCAACGCGGCGCGTTGAGGGCTGGGAATGGGGAATCGGGAATGGGAATCGGCAGAGCGAACGCCGCGCTGCGGCTGCTGATGGTGCCCTTCCCTATTCCCGACCCCCATTCCCCGCTTCATCGGAAATGCCACGGTGCAGTGACTGGAGAGCGGCGATGATCGTCGATGCAGACGGTCGGCGCCGCGACCATGGATTAGGGCAAGCGGGTGCTTAGCCGCTGTTGCTGTTGCTGCTCCCCATTCCCGATTCCCGAATCCCCACTCCCCGCCTCAGCGAAATACCACCGTGCGATGCCCGTTGAGCAGGATGCGATGCTCGACGTGGCGGCGCACGGCGCGGGCCAGCACCTGCGACTCGGTGTCGCTGCCCAGCCGCACCAGTTCGCGCGGGGTCATGGCGTGGTCCACGCGGGCCACGTCCTGCTCGATGATCGGGCCTTCGTCCAGATCGCCGGTGACGTAGTGCGCGGTGGCACCGATGATCTTGACCCCGCGTGCGTGCGCCTGGTGGTACGGCTGCGCGCCCTTGAAGCTGGGCAGGAAGCTGTGGTGGATGTTGATCGCGCGTCCGGCCAGCGCCGCGCACAGCGTCGGCGACAGGATCTGCATGTAGCGGGCCAGCACCACCAGATCGATGCGTTCGCGTTCGACCAGCGCCAGCAGCTGCGCCTCCTGTTCGGCGCGGTTGGCGGCACTCACCGGCAGGTGGTGGAACGGCACGCCGTAGGACCCGGCCAGCGCGGCGAAGTCGGGATGGTTGGAGGCCACCGCGGCGATGTCCACCCGCAACTGCCGGCTGTGCGCGCGAAACAGCAGATCGTTGAGGCAGTGGCCCTGCTTGCTGACCAGCACCAACAGGCGCGCGCGGCGGCGCGCGTCGTGCAGTTGCCAGTCCATCGCGTAGTCGGCGGCCAGCGGCTCCAACTGCAGCTTCACCGCGGCGACGATGCCGTCGGCGGGTACGTCGAAGTGCACCCGAAGGAAGAAGCGGCCGCTTTCCTCGTCGCCGAACTGCTGCGCATCGAGGATGTTGCAGCCGTGCTCGAACAGCAGGCCGCTGACGCGGAAGACGATGCCGGTACGGTCCGGGCAGGACAGGGTCAGGATGTAGTCGTGGCGCATCTGTCGATGATAGGGGAAAGGCGGGGATTCGGGATTCGGGATTCGGGATTCGGGATTCGGGAATCGGGAATCGGGAATCGGGAATCGGGAATCGGGACAGTCCGCCTCTGGAACGTGGTGAGGCAACTGTCATGCAGCGACGGCGGACGAAGTCCGCTGTGCATCCGATCTTGCACGACGTCGGGACTGAAGTCCCTCCCACAGTGCAGTCCCTGACGGTGCCAGTGCTGCAGTGTGGGCGCGGCCTCAACCAGGACGGTGAGAAGAGGCCACGCCATCCAGCCGCAGCCGGCTTTTCCTTCTCCCTCCGGGAGAAGGTGCCCCGAAGGGGCGGATGAGGGTACGGGCGAAGCTTCGTGCAACTTGAACTCCGCGTGCGCTGCGCGCCCCGTACCCTCACCCCGACCCCTCTCCCGGGGGGAGAGGGGCTTAGGCATCCTTATCCTGAAATCCGGTCGCAGCTGACGTCGCACCCATGACGCTGCTCACTCGCCTGCGCTCACTCCGGGCGCAGGCGCAGCGCCAGGCGGCGGTTGACCTTTTCCAGACGCGCCAGCGAGTCCTCCACCGACATGCCGACCGCTTCGTGGGTGGTGATGTGCGCGCGCAGGTGCGCCGGATCGTCCAGGTCGCCGCGCACCAGGAACACGTTCTCGCCATCCTCCACGTCGCCGATCTCGCGGCTGAGCACCACGTGGTCGACCTGGTCGAAACCGTATTCCTTGGCCAGCGGCAGCAGCCGCGCCACCATGCGCTCGCTGATCGCGTCCGGCGCGCGCCCACAAGCGGCGTCCAGCGCATGCACGCCCTCGCGGATCTGCGCGTACAGGAGATGGTCCGGATGCTCCGGGTGATCGGGCCCGGGCACGGGCTCGCGCACCACCGCGCGCGGTGGCTGGATCGGGGCTCTGTCGCCGGGATCGGACGAATTCGGACTCATGGCATCCTCCTGTGATGCGCCAGCAAATCGCCGCACCTTAGCGGCAAGCGCGCGCCAGGCTCAAGCGGGCACGCAGTGTGCCGCATGCGCCGCCAAGGTCCGCTGAAGATCGTCCCGCATCGCTCAGACCTGGCCGGCGCGGCGCGCGGCGACCTTGGCCAGCGCCGCCCAGTCGAGGTCGCCGTCGCCGTGCGCGATCGCCTCGATGAAGGCATCGCGCAGCACCGCCGCCAGCGGCATCGGCACGTGCCGGGTCTCGCCGGCGTTCAGGGCCAGGCGCACGTCCTTCAGGCCCAGCGTGGCCTTGAAGCCGGCCGGGCTGTAGCGCTGTTCGGCGATCATGCCGCCGTAGGTCTGGTAGGCCGGTGCGGCGAACACGGTGCTGGTGAGCATGTCGAGGAAATCGGCCGCTTCCACGCCGTGCCCGCGCACCAGTGCCGACGCCTCGGCCATGGTGCCGATGGCGCTGGCCAGGCACAGGTTGGCGGCCAGCTTGACCGCGTTGGCCTGTTCCGGCGCGGTGCCGAAGTACCAGGTCTTGCGCCCGATGACATCGAGCAAGGGCTGCACCCGCGCCAGCGCCGCGGCGTCGCCGGCGGCGAGCAAATTGAGCTGGCCGGCCGCGGCCACCTCCACCCGCCCCAGCACCGGCATCGCCAGGTAGGCGACGCCGCGCTCGGCATGCAACGCGTGCAGTTCGCGCGCCAGCACCACCGAGATCGTGGCCATGTTGACGTGCACGCTGCCGGCGGTGAGCGCGTCCAGCGCGCCGCGATCGAGCAGGGTTTCGCGCACCGCGGTGTCGTCGGCCAGCATCGAGAACAGCACCGGCCCGCGCACCGCATCGGCCGGCTGCGCGGCCTGCTGCGCGCCGGCCTCAAGCAGGGGCTGCGCCGCCGCGGCGCTGCGGTTCCATACCGTCAACGCATGGCCGGCGCGCAGCAGGTTGAGCGCGATCGGCTGGCCCATCGTGCCCAGGCCGAGAAATCCAATCGTCGTCATTGCAGGCTCCATGAAGGAATCGAAATGTAGGCCGCCACCAGCGCGCGCGGCGCGCCGGTCAGGCGTCGAGCACGCCGCGCGCCGCATGCGGCTCGCAACGCAGGTATTGCGGCGACGGGCGTACCCGCGCGCCCAGCGCGGCGGCCGCGTGCCACGGCCAGCGCGGATCGTAGAGGATGCCGCGGGCCAGCGCGATGGCATCGGCACGGTCCTCGGCCAGGATGGCCTCGGCCTGCTGCGGCTCGGTGATCAGGCCCACTGCGATCACCGGCATGCGCAGCGCGCGGTGCAGCGCCTCGGCCAGCGGCACCTGGTAGCCGGGCGCCACCGGAATGCGCTGACGCCGGTCCAGCCCGCCGCTGGATACGTGCAGATAATCGCAGCCCTGCGCCTGCAATGCCTGCGCCAGCGCCTCGCTCTGCGCCAGATCCCAGCCGCCGTCGACCCAGTCGGTGGCGGAAATGCGCACGCCCACCGCGATGCTCGGCGCCACCGCGGCGCGCACCGCCGCATGCACGCGCAGCAGCAGGCGCATGCGGTTCTCCAGGCTGCCGCCATAGGCATCGGCGCGCTGATTGCTCAGCGGCGACAGGAACTGGTGCAGCAGGTAGCCGTGTGCGGCATGCAATTCGATCAGCTCGAAGCCGAGTCGCTCGGCGCGCCGCGCCGACGCCACGAACGCCTCGACGATGGCGTCGATGCCGTCCAGGTCCAGCGCCTGCGGCGGCGGGCCGTCGGCGGCAAATGCCTGCGCCGACGGCGCCACGGTCTGCCAGCCGTTCGGCTGCTCGGGCGCGATCGCGCCGCCGCCGTCCCAGGGCTTGTGCGTGGACGCCTTGCGCCCGGCATGCGCGAGCTGGATGCCCAACGGCATCGGCGACCAGCGCCGCACGGAGCGCAGCACCGTGTCCAGCGCCGCCTCGGTGGCGTCGTCCCATAGGCCCAGATCGGCGTAGCTGATGCGCCCACGCGGCTCCACCGCGGTCGCCTCCAGGATCAGCAGCCCGGCGCCGGACTGCGCCAGTTGCCCGAGATGCTGGGTGTGCCAGTCGCTGGCACGGCCGTCCTCGGCGGAGTACTGGCACATCGGTGCGATCACGATGCGGTTGGACAACGACAGCGGCCCCAGCGCGAGGGGCGAGAACAAGTGACTCACGATGCGGATCCATGGAGACGCCGCGCGCAGCGCGGGAAGCGGCCATTGCACTCCTGCCGCACAACGCGATCAACCACTGCCGATGGATCAGTTCGTGCCGGGATTCGGAACGCACACCGCTGCCGGCAGCAGGAACGCCAGCGCCTGCGCGCACGACTGCTCCACTTTCAGGCTCAGCAGATCGTCGCCGCGGGTGCGGCCCAGGTTGACCGCGGCGATCGGCAGCCCGGCCTTGCCCGCGGCCTGCACGAAGCGGAAGCCGGAATAGACCATCAGCGACGAGCCCACCACCAGCACCGCGTCGGCGCGCTGCAGATGCGCGAAGGCACTGGCCACGCGCTCGCGCGGCACGTTCTCGCCGAAGAACACCACATCCGGCTTCAGCACGCCGCCGCAGTGCGCGCAGGGCGGCACCACGAAGCTGGCGAAATCCTCGCCCTCCAGGTCGGCATCGCCGTCCGGCGCCGGCGCGGCCTGCAGCGTCGCCCACTGCGGGTTGTGCTCCAGCAGGTGCTGCTGGAACGCCTCGCGCGGCATGCGCCGCTCGCAGCCCATGCAGCGCACCACGTCCAGGCGCCCGTGCAGGTCGATGGTGGCGCGGCTGCCGGCGGCCTGGTGCAGGCCGTCCACGTTCTGGGTCAGCAGCAGTTCGACCTGGCCGCGCGCTTCCAGCTGCGCCAGCGCGGCATGGGTGGCATTGGGCCGCGCATGGCCGAAGCGCGGCCAGCCGAGCAGGCTGCGCGCCCAGTAGCGCTGCCGCGTCGCCAGTTCGCCCATGAAGGCCTGGTAGGTCACCGGCTGCGCACGCTTCCAGTCGCCGGCGGCATCACGGTAGTCGGGAATGCCCGAATCGGTACTGCAGCCGGCACCGGTCAGCACGAACAGGCGCCGATGGCGGTCGACGAACGCTTCCAGCGCGGACGCCGCCGGCGGTGCGGACGCGGCGTGATCCTGCAGCAACTGCGACATCGTGAAGGTCCCGGAGGTGGTGGAGGCGCACGCGACGATGGCGTGTCGGCTTCCTATCTAGGGGGTGGGCGGCAGCAACGCAAGCCCTGGCCGCCACGGCCGCTGAAGCGTTGCCGCGCGCATTGAAAGCCCGCTGGAAACTGGCTACTGTCCAGGGCGCGGCAGGATGCTCGGCGTTCACTGCACCCTGCTGGCCGCACGCCGCCTCCGTGAGGAATGCCATCCCTTCGCCGATTCCGTCTCGTGAGCCGCGTTTCCGATCCCACCCCGTCCCCGCTCGCCGCTGCCGCCAACGCCCCACTGCGGGTGGCGTTGCTGGAGGACGACGATGTGCTGCGCGACCGCGTGTTGCTGCCGGGCCTGCAGCGGCACGGCTTCGAGGTCACGCCGCTGCGCACCGCGCAGGCGCTGTGGGCGGCGCTGGAGGCGCAGCGTTTCGATCTGATCGTGCTCGACATCGGCTTGCCCGACAGCGATGGCTTCACCCTGACCCAGCAACTGCAGGAACGCCGCCCCGGCATGGGCATCGTCATCCTCAGCGGCCGCGGCGAGCAGCCGGATCTGGTGCGCGGGCTGGTCCAGGGTGCGGATGCGTACCTGATCAAGCCGGTGCAGATCGAGATCCTCGCCGCCACCTTGTTCAGCGTGGCCCGGCGCATGCTGCGGCCGAGCGCGCCGGCCAGCGAGGAATGGCAACTGCAGGACGACGGCTGGTGCCTGTTCGCGCCGGACGGGCAGGCGGTGCCGTTGACCGCGTCCGAACGCAAGGTGCTGCAGAGCCTGTGGCAGGCGCGCGGGCGCCTGGTCAGCCGCGATGCGTTGGTCGGCATGCTCGGCGGCAATGCCGGGCTGGAGATCGATCCGCACCGGCTGGACGCGTTGTTGCATCGGCTGCGGCAGAAAGTGCAGGAGCGCACCGGCAGCGCGCTGCCATTGCGCGCGGTGCGCGGCGAAGGCTATCTGCTCATGCCGCAGGAGCGCTGAGCCCGGCCAGCGGCAGGCGCAGCACGAAGCAGGTGCCGGCGCCGGGCGCGCTGCGCACCTGCAGGCTGCCATGCGCCTGTTGCGCCATCTCGAACGCCACCGCCAGGCCCAGCCCGGTGCCCTGCCCGGCCGGCTTGGTGGTGAAGAACGGCTCGAAGATCTGCCGTTGCACGGCCTCGCTCATGCCCACGCCAGTATCGGCGATGGCGATGGCGACGGCCTCGCCATCGCGGCGCAGTTGCAGCGAAAAGCAGCCGCCGCCGGGCATCGCATCGCGCGCGTTGGCGGCGAAGTTGAGCAGCGCCAGATCGAAGCGGCTGCGATCCAGGAACACCGGCGCCGCTTCGGTGGCCAGATCCAGACGCACCTGTACCGCGGCACCGAACAGTTGTCGCAGCATCGGCTGCAGGCTGCGCAGCGCTTCGCCGGCATCGAAGCGCTCGGGCACGCTCGCCTCGCGGCGACTGAAGCTGAGCAGCTTGCGGCTGACCGCCACGCCGCGATGCGCGGCCAGGGCCACGCCTTCCAGTGCATCGGCCAGCACCAGCGCATCGCGCGGCGGGTGATAGTCCAGTTCGTGCACGCAATGGCGTTGCTCGGTGTAGCCGAGGATCGCACTGAGGATGTTGTTGAAGTCGTGCGACACGCCGCTGGCCAGCTGCTCCACCAGCTCGATCTTCTGCAGATGCAGCAGGCGTTGCTGCGCCAGGGTGCGTTCGCGCATCTCCACGCGCAGGCGCGCGGCGCTGCGCCGCGCACGCCACAGGCTCTCGCGCAGCGCGGCGACGGTGCGATCCAGCACCAGGGTGATCATCAGGTAGCTCAGCGCCAGCGAGGGCAGGTTCTGGAACGGGCTGCGGGTGCCGCGCGGGTCCTGGCCCCAGGGGCTTTCCATGCCCAGCCAGAAGATCAGTGGGATGCACAGGTACACCAGCCACAGCGCGCGGCGCCCGATCACCAGCGCGGCCAGGGTCAGCATCATCATCGGGTACGGATCGAAGGCCTGCAGCTGATAGCCGAACGCCAGGTTGGCGGCGACCGCCGAGCACAGCACCACCGCGATGAACGCGGCGGCGGCCTGTTTGAGCAGGCCGCGGCGGATCATCCAGACCCCGCCCCAGGCCGCGGCGGCGATCGCCGCATCGGTGCCCACGTCCACCGCCAGCTGCATCGTGCTCATCTCGATGCGCGGCGCGGTCAGCAGGTGGTAGAGCTTGTTGAGCGGGATCTCGCTGCCCAGGAACACGAACAGCACCTGCAGCGCGGGCGCGTTGCGCCGGTCGAGCGGATCGGCGATCGGCACCCGGCGCAGCCACAGCGAGAGGCGCCGCCACAGCCGCGCGGCAAGCGCGACCGGCGCAGAGTGCGCACCCCATCTCACCCAGGCTCCCATGACGGTGAGTCTACCGTGAGGGAGACGTGAATTTGCGTGCATTGAAGGGGGCTGGGCTTGCGGCCTTAATCGGGCCTGACTCGTTGTCGGGACGACGCTCCCGGCCCCAGCCCGGAATCGACCATGCCTCTTCTGCCCAATGCCCTGCGCGCCGCCATGCGCCCGCTGTCGTCGTCCTCGTCCATCCTGCCGCAGGCCTCTGACGGTCTGTTGACCGCCGCGTTGCTGCTCGCGCTGAGCCTGCCCTCGAGCGCTTTCGCGGTCACTGCCACGGCACCGACCGCGGCGACCCAGCCGCCCTCGCAGGCGCCGCAGGGCGACGCCACCCCCACCGAGACGGACAGCGCCGACGCCGACGCGGCGCCGCAGGACGCCACCACCCAGGACGTGCAGCCCGGCACCCAGAACACCACCCACTACTTCCTGGCCGAAGGCTTGAACGACGGCAGCGACTACGCCAGCGCCGCCGGCCTGCGCGCGGTGGCGATGGGCGCACGCGCAGACGCCTCCGGCGCCTTCGCCATCGCGATCGGCCACCACACCGTCGCCTCCGACAGCGCCGCCATCGCCATGGGCGACGGCGCGGTCGCCAGCGGCACCTCGGCGATCGCGATCGGCGGCAGCTTCTTCGGCAGCACCTACGGCGACTCGGCCGGCGCGCAGAGTACCGGCTTCGGTTCCCTGGCCCTGGGCACGGCCGCCACCGCAACCGCTGACAGTGCCAGCGCGCTGGGCTGGAACACCAGCGCCAGTGGCTCCGGCGCCACCGCAGTGGGTGCCACCGCATCGGCCAGCGCCAAGTACGCCACCGCCAGCGGCTCCTCGTCCAGCGCCAGCGCCGAGCAGGCCAGCGCGTTCGGCTATGCCGCCAATGCCAGCGGCACCGGCGCCGTCGCCAACGGCGGCTACAGCGTCGCCTCCGGCTTCTTCGGCGTGGCGATGGGCTACACCGCCACCGCCAGCGGCGACGGCGGCATCGCGATCGGCGACAGCGCCTCGGCGGCCGGCCAGCAAAGCGTGGCGATCGGCGCCAGCAATGCGGGCGTGCCGGCGCAATCCAACGGACTGGGCGCGGTCACCATCGGCGCCGGCGCCTGGGCGCTGTCCGACTACGGCACCGCGCTGGGCTTCGACAGCCATGCCGACGCGGACTACAGCATGGCGCTGGGCGCCTCCGCGCTGGCGACCAGCACCAATGCGCTGGCGGTGGGCGCCAGCTCCTTCGCCGACGGGCAGGACGCCAGCGCCTTCGGCGCCATCGCCAGCGCCAATGCCGCCGGCGCCACCGCGCTCGGCAGCGGCGCCTCCGCACTGACCGCGGGCAGCGTCGCGCTGGGTTACAACAGCGCCGCCACCGGCGCCAACAGCGTGGCCATCGGCGCCGGTTCGATGGCCGACCGCGACAATGCGGTCGCCTTCGGCAACGACGGTGCGCTGCGCCAGCTCACCTACATCGCCGCGGGCACCGCCGACACCGACGCGGTCAACGTGCTGCAGTTGCGCAGCATCGCCAGCGCGCTCGGCGCCGGCAGCGCGGTCGGCGGCGATGGCAGCTTCAGCGGCGGCAGCTACCTGATCCAGGGCCGCAGCTACGGCACGGTCGGCTCGGCGCTGTCGGCGCTGGATGGCGCACTGTCGGCGCTGGACACCCGGGTCGGCAGTGGCGCCGGCGGCGTGGCGGTGGGCGGCGGCGACACTGGCGGCCCCAGCGTCGGCGCCGGCACCAATGCCGTGGCAGTGGGGGCGCAGGCCACCGCCAACGGCCAGAACGGCACGGCAATCGGCTCCAACGCGCTGGCCTACGGCCCCAACGACACGGCGCTGGGCGGCAACGCGCAGGTCAACGCCGACGGCAGTACCGCGGTCGGCGCCAACGCCAGCATCAGCGCCAATGCCACCAACGCGGTGGCGGTCGGCGAAAGCGCCACGGTCACGGCCGCCTCCGGCACCTCCGTCGGCCAGGGCGCGTCGGTCTCGGCGAACAATGCCGTGGCGATCGGCCGCGGCTCCTCCGCCACGCGCGCCAATACCGTCTCGGTCGGCAGCGCCGGCAACGAACGCCAGATCAGCAACGTCGCCGCCGGCAGCGCGGCCACCGATGCGGTCAACGTCGCGCAGATGCAGGCCGGCGACAGCGCCACGCTTAGCAGCGCCAACGCCTACACCGACAGCCGCATGGCCGGCTGGGACGACAACCTGACCAAGCTGCGCACCGACACCGACCAGCGCTTCCAGCACCTGGACCGGCGCATCGACCGGATGGGCGCGGTCAGCGCCGCCTATGCCGGCATGGCGGTGAACACCTCCGGCCTGGCCGGGGCCAACCGCATCGGCGTCGGCGTCGGCTCGCAGGGCGGCGAAAGCGCGCTGGCGGTGGGCTACCAGCGCGCGATCGGCAACCGCGCCAGCGTCTCGCTCGGCGGCGCCTTCTCCGGCAGCGAGAAGAGCGTGTCCGCCGGTGCCGGCTTCAGCTGGTGACACGACCGTAGGTGCCGCCCTTCCTTGATTTCCACGCCTTCGTCGATCTTCGCAGAGACACCGCCATGACCCATGCCATCCCGCTTTCCCGCAACCTGCTCGCCCTGTCGCTGGGCCTGGCCCTCGCCGGCACCGCGCAGGCGCAGACCGCCCCGCGCTTCTCGGTCCTGGCCCAGGCCGCGCCCGGGCAATCCACCGTCTACGACGGCCTGATCGTGACCTATCGCGACGGCAGCAGCGCCGTCCGCGACACGCGCGCCGCCAGCGCCACGCTGAACCAGATCATGGCCGCGCGCAGCACCGCCAGCACCTGGACCAGCACCTACCGGCAGACCGCCCCGGCCTTGAACCGGGTGCGTCGCCTCGCCATCGGCGCCGACCTGGTGCGGCCCAGCCGCGCGCTGACGCCATCGCAGTTGCAGACGCTGATCGCCAGCCTGAAGGCCGACCCCGCAATCGCGCACGTGGAGCCCAACCTGGTGCTCAAGCCGGTACGCAGCGCCGCGCAGGCCACGGCCAGCGCGGCAAGCGCACCGAACGATCCCGGCTACGCCGTGCAGTGGCACCTGCGCACGCCCGATGGCCACCTGGAAACGTTGGCGCCGGAGACCACCGGCTATCCCAACCGTGGCGGCATCGATCTGTTGCCGGCCTGGCAGTACGGCACCGGCCAGGGCGTGGTGGTGGCGGTGATCGATACCGGCATCACCGCGCATCCGGACCTGGACACCTCGCTGGCCAGCGCCGGCTACGACTTCATCAGCGATGCGCTGATGTCCGGCCGCGCCAGCAACGGACGCGTCGCGGGCGGCTGGGACACCGGCGACTGGACCACCGACGACAAGTACCTGGTCGCCAACGGCGGCTGTGCGCAACCGCAGGAACAGACCGACAGTTCCTGGCACGGCACCCACGTCGCCGGCACTATCGCCATGCGCACCAACAACGGCATCGGCATGGCCGGGATCGCGCCGGACGCGAAGATCCTGCCGATCCGCGCGCTCGGCCATTGCGGCGGCACCACCGCCGATATCGCCGATGCCATCGTGTGGGCCTCGGGCGGCCACGTCGACGGCGTGCCCGACAATGCCAACCCCGCCGAGGTGATCAACATGAGCCTGGGCGGCGGCGGCGCCTGCGCGCAGGATTCGGTCACCGCCAATGCCATCGCCAGTGCCATCGCGCGCGGCAGCGTGGTGGTGGTGGCCGCAGGCAACGACAACGCCGACGCCGGGGGCTATTCGCCGGCCAGTTGCCCGGGCGTCATCAACGTCGCCGCCACCGGCATCACCGGCGGTCGCGCCTACTATTCCAACTTCGGCAATACCATCACCCTGTCCGCGCCCGGCGGCGGCGTGTACGCCAACGATGCATCCAGCGGTGCGGGATCGGTGCGCACCGGCCTGGTCTGGTCCACCCTCAACAACGGCACCCATGGTCCGGACCAGCCGGCCTACGCCGGCTACGCGGGCACGTCCATGGCCTCTCCGCACGTGGCCGGCGTGGTCGCCCTGGCGATCAGCGCGGCGATCAACGCCGGCCGGCCGGTGCCGACGACCGCGCAGATGCGCGACATCCTGACCCAGACCTCCAACGTGTTCCCGGTGAAGCCGACGCTGCGCATCGGCGCCGGCATCCTCAATGCCGGCAAGGCGGTCGCGCGCGCTGCAGGCGCCAGCGGCGGCGGCGAGGAAGCCACCGCCACGACCATCGCGCGCGGCACGCAGAGCCGGCTGTCCGCCGCTACGGGCCAGGGGCCGCTGTACCGCCTGGATGTCCCGGCCAACGCACGCAACCTGCAACTGCGCACCTTGGGCGGTAGCGGCCAGCTGCGGCTGTACGTACGTGCGGTGCGCGCACCCAGCGCCGACGGCAGCGATGCCGACTACAGCTCGGTGCGCAACGGCACCACGCAGAACGTGCAGATGGCGCTGCCGGCGACCGGCAGCTACTTCTTCCGCCTGGTCGGCGGCAGCGGCGGCTACGCCAACGTGACCCTGTCGGTGAGCTACACGGAGTGACCGAACGCCACGGGCGCTGCCGCGGCGGCGCCCCTGTTCACAACGGGTTGGCGACCTCGATCAGGTTGCCGTCCGGATCGCGGAAGTACAGCGACAGGATCGGTCCGCGGGCGCCGGTGCGTTGCACCGGCCCGTCCTCGATCGGCACGGCGGCAGCGCGCAGTTCCTCGGCCACCTGCGCCAGCGGCGTGGCGGTGAGAAAGCACAGATCGGCCGAGCCCGGCGTCGGCACCCGCGCCTTCGGGTCGAACTCGTGGCCATGCCGATGAAGGTTGATCTTCTGCTCGCCGAACGCCAGCGCCTTGCGGCCTTCGCCGAAGGTCACCACGCGCATGCCCAGCACCCGCGCATAGAACGCGCAGGTCGCCTCGATGTCGGCGACGGTGAGGACCAGATGGTCGAGATGGTCGATCTGCATTGCGGAACCCTCGTTGGATGACGGCAGCGCGGTTCACTCGCCGCGCGGCGGATGCGGCCCGAAGCGGCCGTAGGGGCGGCTGTCGTCGGCGCCGCGGCGCAGCACCTGCGCGGCGACCAGGCCGATGCCCAGCAACACCAGGCAGCAGGCGACCAGTGCGTTCCAGCCGCCGTGCTGCCACGCCGCACCGCTGAGCGAGCCGATCACGCTGGCACCGGCGTAGTACGCCAGCAGGTACAGCGAGGCGGCATGGCCCTTGAACTGCCCGCCCAGGCGCCCGACCCAGGCGCTGGCCGCCGAATGCGCGACGAAGAAGCCGATGGTCAGCAGCACGATGCCGGCGATGACCGGCACCAGCGCATGCGCCAGGGTCAGCGCCACGCCCAGCGCCGCGGTGGCGATGCCGGCCAGCACCACCGGGCCGCGACCGAACCGGTCCGAGGCGGCGCCGGCGACCGAGGACGACACGATGCCGAACACGTAGGCGCTGAAGATCATGCCGAGCTGGCTCTGGCTCAGCCCGAATTCCGGCCCGCCCAGGCGGAAGCCGGCGTAGTTGTAGACGCTGACGAACACGCCCATCGCCAGGAACGGGATCGCGAACAGCCACGGCAGGTGGCGATCGCGCAGATGCCCGCCCCAGGCGCGCAGGTGGAAGCGCAGGTTCACTCCCTGGCGGCGCACGAAGTGCCGCGACGGCGGCAGCAGCCACACGAAGCCGACCGCAGCCAGCAGATCCACCGCGCTCAGCGTAGCCAGCGCGGTGCGCCAGTCGAAGTGGTCGGTGAGCATGCTCATGCCGATGCGACCGACCATGCCGCCGAACGCATTGCCGGCCACGTACAGCCCGGTCGCCGCGCCGAGCCGGCTCGCCGGCAGTTCCTCGGCCAGGTACACCATCGCCACCGCCGGCACGCCGCCCAGGGCGATGCCGGACAGCGCGCGCACCACCACCAGCGCGCCCCAGTGCGGCAGGTAGGAGGCGAGCAGGTTGAGCAGCGCCGCCAACGCGATCGACACGAACATCAGCCCGCGCCGGCCCAGCGTTTCCGACACTGCGCCGGCGCAGAAGATCGCGATCGCCAGGCCGCCTGTGGCCAGCGACAGCGGCAGCGAGCTGGCCGCCGCGCTGAGGCCGAACTCGCGGGCGAACGCGGGCAGCAGCGGCTGCACGCTGTACAGCAGCGAGAAGGTGGCGAAGCCGGCCAGGAACAGCGCCAGGCGGATGCGCAACAGCGGCGCATCGTCCACGGCGTGCACCGGCGGGCATTGGCTGGAGGCGTTCACGGTGTGGGTCGCGGCGGGAGACGGATGGCCAGTATTCGCCTGCCGCCACCCGGCGTCCAATATATGATCGACCCACTCTCCATATGCTCTGGATATGACATGGAACTGCGCCACCTGCGCTATTTCCTGGCCGTGGCCGAGGCCGGGCACTTCACCCGCGCCGCGGCGCAACTGGGCATCCAGCAACCGCCGCTGAGCCAGCAGATCCGCGCACTGGAGGAGGAACTGGGCACGCCGCTGTTCGTGCGCACGCCGCGCGGCGCCGAGCTGACCGATGCCGGCCGCGCCTTTCGCACCGAAGCACGACGCGTCCTTGCCGACCTGGAACGCGCCGGCGACGCCGCACGCCGCGCCGCACGCGGCGAGAGCGGCGTGCTGCGGCTCGGCTTCACCGCCTCGGCGGCGTTCAACCCGATCGTGCCGACCCTGGTGCGCGGCTTCCGCCGCGGCTGGCCGGCGGTGACGCTGGCGCTGGAAGAGACCAACACCGCCGGCCTGCTCGCCGCGCTGCTGCAGGGACGGCTGGATGCGGCCTTCATTCGCTACAGCGTAGCCACGCCCTCGGAACTGCAGTTGCTCAAGCTGCCCGACGAACCGATGAAGATCGCGGTACCGGCGGCGCACCGCCTGGCCAAGCGCCGCCGCGCGCCGCTGTCGGCGCTGGCCGGCGAACCGTTCATCCTGTTCCCGCGCAGCTTCGGCACCAGCCTGTACGACGAGATCCTCGATGCCTGCCGCCAGGCCGGCTTCGAACTGAAGATCGAACAGGAAGCGCCGCAGATGTCGTCCATCGTCAACCTGGTGGCCGCCGAACTGGGCGTGTCGGTGGTTCCCGCCTCGACCGCGCAGGTGCAGTTGCCCGGCGTGCGCTACCTGGACATCGACGGCCGCGTGCCGATGGCGCGCCTGGCCTTGGCCGCGCTGCCGGCCACCGCGCAGGCGATGCCGATCGTGCGCCACCTGTGGCAGTTGGCGCAGGGGCATGCGGCGGGCAGGCGTGGGTAGGGGCATCGCTGCACGCTTCTGGGCGCGCCTGTAGGAATCAACTGTCGAGCAGCCGCGACGAACGGCGCGTGCGGGTACCCAACCGCGTAAGGCGTCGGGACTGAAGTCCCTCCCACAGTGCACCCAGCTAACGTACCGCAAGCCCCGATAAGAGTCGTCCCGCCACGCGCGAACCCCACCTGCCGCTGCTGCGGAAACCAGCGTCGTTGCGTGTCCACCACGATCGACAACCGACATGGGCCACCAAGCGCAGCGCCTTCGCTGGCGGACACTGCAATGACGCGAGCGGGCGTTGCAGCGGCCGTCGCTTCGGCCGTTGCTGTTGCCGTTGTCGTTGCTGTTGCTTCGGCTTTTGACTTACCGGGTTCCCTTCCGAAGCGGCGGCCAGCACGGGGAAAAACCCCGAAGGGGCGGCGCACAGGGACGTGCGCCGTCCGCGGCAGGGACAGGATGCCCCTTCCGCGGATCCCCGGGATGGACGCGGACCCGTAGCGCGTTAGCGCGGAGGGCGCGAGGCAGGGTGTGCTTGACCAGCCTTCGGCTGTGGTAAAGCGCTTCTTTTGGTTACTTTTCTTTGCATAAGCAAAGAAGTGCTTCTCAGCAGCCGAAGGCTGATCAAAGTAACTCGCCGCAAGGCGAAAGCCGTTGCTGTTGATGTTGATGTTGCTGCTTGATTTACGCGTCGGACAAGCACAACCGCAAGAGTGAGCTTTGGCAGCGATAAGCTCTATCGGTGAAGCCCGTCGCGGCTGAAGCCGCTCCTACGAGATACGAGGAACGCGGCGCGCTCAACCCAGATGCGTGCGCACCGCTTCGTCGATCTTGGCCGGCGGCACGAAGCCGGGCACCCGCGCCACTTCCTCGCCCTGGCGGAACAGCATCAGGGTCGGCGTCTGGCGCAGGCCCTGGGCGCGGAAGAACTCCTCGCCCACGTCTTCCATCTTCACCTTGAGCAGGGTCACGCCTTGCGCGCTCTCGCCCTCGGCGAAACGCTCCAGCGACTTGTCGAGCATGCGGCAGCCCGGGCAGTTGTCCTTGTTGAAATCGGCCAGCACGCGCGGATGCGCGGCGAGGGCATCGGCGAACTGTTCGGCACTGGAAACGGTGATGGTGGTGAGCATGGAACGAAACCTTGTCTGATGTCGGAAGAAGCCCGGCGTGCGATGGGGACGCCGGCGATGCCAGGAAAACAGATGAACGACGACGGCGTCAGCCGCTGCCATGCAACGGCAACACCCTCGCAGCGAAGCCAGCCGCGCCCGCGGGAGCGGACTCGGCAGCGGCCACCGGCACATCGCCTGCCAACGACGCGCGCGCCGCGCACAACGCCAGCACCTGCGCGCACCACGCGTCGATGGCCGCGTTGTCGCGGTCGCCGTGCGGCATCTGCTCGATCTCCAGCAATGGATAAACACTCTCGAAGAACCGCGCGATGCGCTTGACCGCCCCGCAGTAGTACTCCAGCCCCCACTGCGTCTCGCCGGTGCCGAACGCCGCCACTTCGATCGTCTTGCCTGTCGCCTCGACCAACTCGGCGATATAGCGCTTCATCTCCGCCGGCGTGCGCCCGGCGTTGTCGCTCCAACTGCCGAGCAGATGCAGGTCGAAGTCCGCCGCACGCGCGGCGTCGCCGAGCGCGCCCTGCAGCGTCTGCAGATCGGTGTGGATCCAGGTGACCGCGTGCCCGGCCGCCTCGCACTGCGCATGCACGCGGCGGGCGACGTCGCGGGTATTGCCGCTGAGCGAAGCGTAGGCGAGCAGGATACGCATGGGGCAGGGATTCGGGAGTGGGGATTCGGGATTCGTCAGAGCAGGATGGCGGTGCTTCACCAATCCCGAATGCCTGGCTTTTCAGCAGCCGAACGGCTGATCATCCCCAATCCCGGCCCTTCACAGATCGTCGAAGCCGTTGTCCGAGTTGGTCTTCTTGTAGCTGGCGTTGCGCATCTCGAAGAAGTCGGTCTTGGTCTCGGTGAAGTTGTCGGCGTAGGCCTTGATCCACGGCATCACGTTGTCGCTGGCGCCGCTGTACAGCTTCTCGATGCCGAGCATGCCGGACATCTTGTTGGCGCGGTACTTCACGTACTGGATCATCTCGTCCACGTCGATGCCCTCGATGCCGTCGAGCACTTCCGAGGACCACTCGGTCTCCAGGCGGATCGCGTGTTCGAAGGCCTGGTGCACGTAGTCGGTCAGCTCGTTGGTCTGCAGCTCGGCGTTCTCGCCGATGATGGCGCGGATCAGCTCGCTGATGAACTTGGTGTGGGCCAGCTCGTCGCGGTTGATGAAGCTGATGATCTTGCCGGTACCGGTCATGCGGTTCTGCCGGACCAGGTTGTAGAAATACGCGAAGCCGGAATAGAAGTTGATGCCTTCCAGGATCGAGGACTGGATCAGCGAGCGCAGCAGGGTCTCTGCGGTCTTCTCGCGCATGAAGTCGTCGTAGGCCTGCATGATCGGCTGGTTGCGCGCGATGATGGTCGGATGCGTGCGCGCGATCTCGAACACGCGGTTCTGGTCGGCCAGGCCGGCGATCGAGGCCAGCACGTACGAGTAGCTCTCGTTGTGGATCACTTCCTGCTGGCCGATGATCGCGGCGTTGGCGTGCGCGGCCGGGTCGGTGATGTATTCGGCGACGTTGTAGATGAAGCGCGTCTGCGGCGAATCCAGCGTGGCCAGCAGGCCGATGATCGAGTCGTAGGCGTTCTTCTCGCGCGCCGACAGCTCCCCGTACTGCTTGGCATCGCCCTTCATGTCCACTTCGTCGGGGATCCAGAAGTTGGTCGACAGCTCCTTGTACGCCCGGTAGAAGGACGGGTACGGGATGTCGTTCCAGTTGAGGATGCCGCTGGTGGTGCCGTTGATGATGCCGGTGGAACGGTTGGGGTGCAGCGGTTCGAGGATCTTGATGCGGTCGAGCGCGATGGCCATGGATGTGCTTCGGTAGTCGGGTGAACGGCGCCGGCGGGCGGCGCGGGAATACGGGACGCGCGCGGCAGGACCGGCCTGCCGCGCGGCGCGGGCGTCAAACGCCGGCGATCAGCTCGAGCACCACTCGCACTCGCTGATGTCGATGTCGTTGGAACGCACGTAGTACGTGGTCTTCAGGCCTTCCTTCCACGCGGTCATGTGCAGGTCCAGCAGGGTGCTGGCGCGGATGCCGCTGGGCACGTAGAAGTTGAAGCTGATCGACTGGTCGACGTGGCGCTGACGGCGCGCGTTCTGGCGCACGCTGGCGAACTGGTCGACCTTGTAGGCGCCCTTCTCGTAGTACGGATAGGTGTCCACGGTCAGCCCCGGCGCCACCACCGGACGGCGGAAGTCCTTCTTCTCTTCGTAGTAGAACGCGCTGTAGATGGGGTCGATCGAGGCGGTGGAGCCGGCGATCTGCGCGGTGCTCATGTTCGGCGCCACCGCCACCATCCAGGCGTTGCGCACGCCGTGCACGCTCACCTGCGCGGCCAGTTCCTGCCACTGCGCGCTGTCGTAGCCGCGCTTGGTGAAGTACTCGCCGTTCTGCCAGTCGCTGCCCTTGAACACCTTGTACGCGCCCTTCTCCTTGGCCAGCGCCAGGCTCGCCTGGATGGTCAGGTAGTTGATGCGCTCGTACAGCGAATCGCTGTACGCCTCGGCGTCCGGCGAATTCCAGTCGATGCCCTTCTGCGCCAGCAGGTGGTGCCAGCCGAAGGTGCCCAGGCCGATCGCGCGGTACTTCTGGTTGGTGATGGTGGCCTGCGGCACCGGCAGCTCGTTGAGGTCGATGACGTTATCGAGCATGCGCACCTGGACGCGGATCAGCCGCTCCAGGATGTCCGGCGACAGCAGGTCCGGCTGCGCGGTAACCGCGCGGCCCAGGTTCACCGAGGACAGGTTGCACACGACGAAGTCGCCGGCCTGCTTGGTGGTGACGATCTGGTCGCCGCTGATCATCTCCTGGATGACCCGCGTCGGGCTCATGTTCTGCAGGATCTCGGTGCACAGGTTGCTGGAATACACCATGCCCTGGTGCTTGTTCGGGTTCATGCGATTGACTTCGTCGCGATAGAACATGAACGGGTTGCCGGTCTCCAACTGGCTGACCATGATCCGTTTGAACATGTCGATGGCCTTGACCACCTTGCGGCCGATGCGCTCGTCGGCCACCACTTCCTCGTAGCGGGCGCGGAAGCTGCCTTCGCCGCGCTTCTCGTCGAAGAAGTCCTGCAGATACCAGCCCTTGACCTCCTTCACCTCGTGCGGGTCGAACAGGTACCACTCGCCGCGGCGCTCCACCGCTTCCATGAAGATGTCCGGCACGCACACCGCGGTGAACACGTCGTGCGCGCGCAGGCGCTGGTCGCCGTTGTTCAGGCGCAGGTCCAGGAACGCCTCGATGTCGCGGTGCCAGATGTCCAGGTACACGGCGATGGCGCCCTTGCGCTGGCCGAGCTGGTCCACCGACACGGCGGTGTTGTTGAGCTGCTTGATCCACGGCACCACGCCGCCGCTGGAGTTCTTCACGCCGCGGATCGCCGAACCGGAGGAACGCACGTAGCCCAGGTAGGCGCCGACGCCGCCGCCGTGCTTGGACACGCGCGCCACGTCGGTGTTGGAGTCGTAGATGCCCTGCAGGCTGTCGTCGACGGTGTCGATGAAGCAGCTCGACAGCTGCCCGCCGATCTTGCCGGCGTTGGCCAGGGTCGGCGTGGCCACGGTCATGTACAGGTTGGACAGGGCCCAGTAGGCCTCGCCGACCAGCTGCATGCGGCGCTCGCGCGGCTTCTCGTCCTGCATCAGGTACAGGGCGATGGTCAGCCAGCGCTCCTGCGGCAGTTCGTAGACCTTGCGCGAGTTGTCGGTGGCCAGGTAACGCGTGGCCAGCAGGTACAGGCCGTTGTAGGCGAACAGCTTGTCGCGCTCCGGATCGATCATGCGGCCGGCTTCGGCCAGTTCGTCCTTGGAGTAGTTCTTGAGGATGTCGATCGAGTACACGCCGCGGTCGGCCAGGCTTTCCTGCAGGCCGACGTAGGAGCCGTACTTCTCGCCGGCATCGTAGAAACGGTTCTTGCTGGCGCGCTTGTACAGGCGGTCCAGGTACAGGCGCGCGGCGAAGTACTCCCACTCCGGCGTGGCGATGTCCACGCGCGACTCGGCCTCGCGGATCAGGTAGTCGACCATGTCGTCGGCCGACAGGCTTTCCTTCTTCTCGATGAAGGCGAAGGCCTTGCGCTCGTAGTCGCTCACGTCCAGCTGCGGGAACTCGGCGTGGATCCGGTCCAGGGTGCGCTGCAGGCGCGAGCGGTCGAAGGCCATGCGGCGGTTGCCGCCGTCCTTGACGATCCAGGTCACGGCGCGCTGGTCGTTGCTCGGCTCGCTGCTGGCCGTCGGCTCCGGCTGGGCAGTGGCGGCAGCGGTCGTGGGGTCGACGGCGGCGTCGACGGACGCGGTGGCCGGCAGGCTGTGGGTCTGGCTCATGAAGGTCTCCAAGCGTGGTGCACGCGGCCGCCCGACCCTCGCAGGCAGCGGTCCGACCGGGTTCGCAGGTGGGCAGGCGGTGTCGCGAAGACTGCAAACGGCGCAGGCACCGGGCCTGCGGGCGGTCAACGCTGCACCGACCCTCTCCCCCCGGAGAGCGCGCGGTCGGCGCCGCGCGGTGTGCTTCGCGCGGCTGTCGGCAGGTCTTCGGGCTGATGGGCAACGGCCGTGGCCGGTTCCTAGCCCGTCGCTTCCCAAGGCGGGCGCCTCAGTGCGGATGACGGGTTCGTTCCCAATTACCGCTGCGGGGCAGCGCCGGAGTTGGCGTTGGCACGCCGCACCGGCTTCCCTTTTGATCCCGCGGCTTGGGGCCGCCGGAACCGACCACCCCAAGATAGTGGGGTCGGTCGGCAACGTCAACGCTAAATATGGGTGGAATTACGAAAACCTAAGCCTGGCAACGGTTTGCCGCCGACGGCCGATTCCGGTCCCGCCGCGGCGGCCGTTCGCGGCCGTGACGGGGTCGTGAAGCCGGCCGCAAACACGGGCGTTGGCGCCCCCGGACGACCCCGACACCGCCACCTCGCTTAGGGCCGGCACGGCACCACCGCGCCGCTGGCATCGGTGCAGGTCCCGGTGTGGACGACACTGCCGTCCTGCACGCTGGTGCTGCCCTGGTAGCTGCCCTGCGTGCCATCGACGGTGCTCTGGCGGCTGCCGCTGAGCGTGCCGTCGGCGGCCCGGGCCAGGCTGCCACTGCTGCTCGCGCTGGCGCCGTCGGCGCGCTGGACGCTGGCACTGCCCTGGCGGCTGGCGCTGCCGTCGGCGTTGCGCTCGGCGCTGCCTTGGCGCGTGGCGCTGCCGCCGGCGGCGGTCGTGCGGGTAGCGGCGCTGCGCGAGCTGGCGTTGCCCTGGCCGTCGGCCTGCCATTGGCGGGCGCGCTGCACGCTGCCGTGCGCGCCGCTGGCGCTGGCCTGCACGGCGGCGTGGCGGACGCCGTCGGTGCCGCCGGCGGTGCGCGTGCGGGTGTGTTCGCGTGCCGGTGCACTGGGCGCGACCAGGACGCCGGCGGCCAGCGCCAGCAGCAAGGGAGTGATGCGACGGGACAGCGACATGGCGTTCTCCGGTGACGGCAGCAGCGTGCTGCCGAGCGTCACCGTAGCCATGGCGCCGGCGCCGCGGGCGCCGCATCGGCCAGCAAATGTTGCCGAACGCCGCGGCGGAAACATCCGCTTACAGTTGCGCCGCGGCGGCCGTTGCCGCGGGGCCGCGGCGCAACCGATAGTGGCGTCCATGGACGATGCCGCGCCCGCTCCCCGCCTGCTGCTGGTCGACGACGACGACCGCCTGCGCGCCCTGCTGTGCCGCTACCTGGAGCGCCAGGGCTTCGCGGTCAAGACGGTGGCCGACGGCATGCAGCTGCAGCAGGCGCTGGCGCGCGGCCACTACGACCTGGTGGTGCTGGACCTGATGCTGCCCGGCGAGAACGGCCTGGAGATCTGCCGGCGCCTGCGCGGCCAGGGCGACCACACCCCGATCGTGATGCTGACCGCCAAGGGCGACGAGATCGACCGCATCGTCGGCCTGGAGATCGGCGCCGACGACTACCTGCCCAAGCCGGTCAACCCGCGCGAGCTGCTGGCGCGGATCCGGGCGGTGCTGCGGCGCACCCGCCCGGGCGGCGCCGGCGCACCGCAACCGGAGGGCGGCGAGATCGGCTTCGGCCGCTTCCGCCTGCACCTGGGCCGGCGCGAGCTGCGCCGCGACGGCGAACCGCTGAAGCTGACCACCGCCGAGTTCGCGGTGCTGTCGGTGCTGCTGCGGCACCCGCAGCAGCCGCTGAGCCGCGACCGCCTGTCCAGCCTGGCGCACGGCCGCGAACACGAGCCGCTGGGGCGCAGCATCGACGTGATCGTCGCGCGGCTGCGCAAGCTGCTGGAGGACGACGTGCGCACGCCGCGGCTGATCCAGACCGTGTGGGGCGTGGGCTACGTGTACGTGCCGCCGGGGCCGCAGGCATGAGCGCGCCTGCCTCCCGCGCCAGCGGCTGGCCGCGCAGCCTGTTCGGGCAACTGGCGCTGGTGATCGCGCTGGTGCTGGCCGGCGCCGGCCTGCTGGCGCTGCTGCTCGGCCGCGAACTGGCGCTGCGGCCAGCAGCGCAGCAGCAACTGCGCGTGCTGCACGGTTTCGCCAATGTCGCCGAGGCGCTGCAGCGCTCGCCGGCCGCCGCGGCGCTGACGCCGGCGTTGCGCGAGGCCGGCCTGCAACTGCGCAGCGCGCCGCCCACCGCCAGCGCCGCCGGCCCGCTGGCCGACGCGATGCAGCGCCGTGCGGCCGATCAGCTCGGCCCCGGGCGCGCGCTGCGCCGCGATGCCGACGGCACCCTGTGGCTGCAACTGGCCACGCCGACCCCGCTGTGGGTGGCGTTCTCCAGCCAGCCGCGCGAGCACGGCCTGCGCCGGTTCTCGGTGGCGATGCTGGCCGGTTGCGCGCTGCTGGTCTGGCTGGCCGCTGCGCTGGTCGCGCGGCGCCTGGTGCGGCCGCTGCGGCAACTGGCGCAGGCCGCGCCGCACCTGGTCCGCGGCGAACAGGCCGGACCGATCGCCACCGGCGGTCCGCGTGAGGTCGCCGCGCTGGCGCAGGCGCTCACCGCGGCCAGCGCCGACGTGCGCCACGCCGCCGCCGAGCGTGCGCTGCTGCTGGCCGGCATCTCCCACGACCTGCGCACCCCGCTGACCCGGCTGCAGTACGCGCTGGCGCTGCTGCCTCAGGTGGAGCCGGAACTGCGCGAAGGCATGGAGCGCGACATCGGCGAGATCGACGCGATCCTGGCGCAGTTCATCGCCTACGCCCGCGACGGCCGCGACGAACCGGCCGTCGCGCTGGACCTGGTCGACCTCTGCCGGCAGGCACTGGGCGCGGCGCAGCCCGGCTGGGAGGCCGTCCTGCCCGCGCAGGCGCCGCTGCACGGGCGGCCGCTGGCGCTGCAGCGCGCGCTCGGCAACCTCATCGGCAATGCCGAACGGCACGGCGCGGCGCCGTTCCAGCTGCGCCTGCACAGCGACGGCGGCGATGGCTGGTGCATCGAGGTGCGCGACCACGGCCCCGGCCTGGACCCGGCGCTGGCCGCGCGCGCGTTGCAGCCGTTCGTGCACGGCGGCCATGGCGGCAGCGGACTGGGCCTGGCGATCGTCGAGCGCGTCGCGCGCCAGCATCGCGGCGCGTTGCTGCTGCAACCCATCGCCCCACACGGCCTTTGCGCCATCCTGCATCTGCGCCCGGCCTGAGCCCGGCGCGCGCCGACGCCCGCACGCGTCGGCCGCGCCACGCCCCTCCTCTCCGTCCTCCATGGAGTGATCCGCCCATGCGCCTGTCACGCCCCTCGCCCACCCACGGCCTGCTCGCCCTGATGTTGCTGCTGCCGTTGCTCGCCGCCCCCGTCCACGCCCAGGACGGGCGCTTGCGCGCCCGCCTGCTGCAGCGCCTGGCCACGCGCGACGGCGCCGACGGCGCACGCGCGCCCTTGCCCGCCGGCGCGCAGGTGCTGCGCGACGTCGCCTACGGCCCAGACCCGGCGCAGCGCATGGACGTGTACCTGCCGGCCGGCGCACGTCAGGCGCCGCTGATCGTGATGGTGCACGGCGGCGGCTGGGCCGACGGCGACAAAGACAACCCCGGCGTGGCCGCCAACAAGGTCGCGCACTGGCTGCCGCAGGGCCATGTGCTGGTGTCGGTGAACTATCGCCTGCTGCCGCAGGCCACGCCGCTTGCGCAGGCAGAAGACGTGGCGCGCGCGGTCGCCCGGATCCAGCAACTGGCGCCACAGTGGGGCGCCGATCCGGCGCGGCTGGTGCTGATGGGCCACTCGGCCGGCGCGCACCTGGTGAGCCTGCTGAACCTGTCGCCGGACCTGCTGGCGCAGGCCGGGGCGCGCCGACCGCTGGGCACGGTGGCGCTGGACAGTGCGGCGATGGACGTGGAGCAGGTGATGCAGCAACGGCATCTGCCGCTGTACGACCGCGCGTTCGGCAGCGTGCGCAGCGACTGGATCGCCGCCTCGCCGTACCACGTCATGGGCGCCAGCGCGCCGCCGCTGCTGGCGGTGTGCTCCAGCCGCCGTGCCGATGCCTGCGCGCAGGCGCGCCACCTGGCCAGCAAGGCCGGCGCCCGCGGCATCCGCGTCGAGGTGCTGCCGCAGGATGCCAGCCACGCCGAACTCAACCGCGACCTGGGCCTGCCCTCGGCCTACACCGCGGCGGTGGACGCGTTCCTGCACACGCTGCGCTGAGCGCCGCGCGCAGCTTCCGCGGCCGGCAACGCGCTCAGGCCACCATGCACTGCTGCAGCAGCAACGGCAGCGCCACCGCGGCGCTGTCGCGCCAGTGCAGATCCGCACGGGCCGACAACGCACTGGGTTCGGGATTGATCTCGACCACGCAGGCGCCGCGCTCCTTGGCCTGCAGCGGCAGGCTGGCGGCCGGATAGACCAGGCCGGAACTGCCGATCACCAGCACCAGGTCGGCGGCGTCGGCCGCGCTCTGCGCGCGCGCCCACTCCGCCGCCGGCAGCGCCTCGCCGAACCACACCACGCCCGGGCGTACCGTGCCGCCGCAGGCCGCGCACACCGGCGGCACCAGGCGCTGGCTGGGCGTGTGCACGTCGATCGGCGGCAGCAAGCCGCGCCAGGGCTGGCCGCAGTCGCTGCAGCGCAGCGCCGACAGGCGGCCGTGCACGTGCGCGGCGACCTCGCTGCCGGCGCGCTGGTGCAGGTCGTCCACGTTCTGGGTCACCAGGGTGGTGTGGCGGACCTCGGCCAGGCGCGCCAGCGCCAGGTGCCCGGCGTGCGGCTGCGCCTGCGCCACGATCGCCATGCGCCAGCGGTACCAGCCCCAGACCAGGGCCGGGTCGGCACGCCAGGCGTCCTCGGTGGCCAGTTGCTCGGGATCGAAGCGCGACCACAGGCTGTCGTCCTGGCCACGGAAGGTCGGCACCCCGCTCTCGGCGGACATGCCGGCACCGGTCAGCACCAGCAGACGGCGCGCGCCCTGGATGAAGGCGGCGACGGTCTCGGCGTTGTAGGCGGAACTGAGCATGGCGCGCTCGATTTGACCAAGCGCACACTATTGCATCGCCGCAGGTCACCCTCAATGTGCACGGCAGCACGCGCAGGCGCCCGCAACGCGAACGGGCGGCCAGTGGCCGCCCGTTCGCGCGTGGTCATGGACCGGCACAGACGCCGGCCCGGACCTCCGGCTGGCTCAGTCGAGCACGACCAGCTTGACGTCGATGTTGCCGCGGGTGGCGTTGGAGTACGGGCACACCTGATGCGCCTTCTCCACCAGCGATTCCAGCGTCGCACGCTCCAGGCCCGGCACGGCGATGCGCAGTTCCACGGCGATGCCGAAGCCGCCCGGGATCTGGCCGATGCCGACATGGCCTTCGATGCTCGGCTCGGCCGGCAGCTTCACCTTCTCCTGGCCGGCGACGAACTTCAGCGCGCCGATGAAGCAGGCCGAGTAGCCGGCCGCGAACAGCTGCTCCGGGTTGGTGCCGTCGCCGCCGGCGCCGCCCAGCTCGCGCGGGGTCGACAGCTTGACGTCCAGCGCCTTGTCCGGGGTGGCGGCGCGGCCGTCGCGGCCCCCGGTGGCGGTGGCGGTGGCGGTGTAGGCGATGGTGGTCGGTGAAGCCATGGTGGTTCTCCTTGGAGGGCGGCGCCGCGGCGCCATGGGGTAGAGGGGCGGGTTAGAGGGGACTGCGATCGGGTCGGGAACCGCTCAGGCGGCGGCCTGCAACTTGCCGCGGACCTCTTCCAGATCGTGCTTGAGCCGGGTCAGTTGCTGCAGATCGCAGGCGACCGCGCACAGCACGCCTTCCGGCACCGCCTGCGCGCGCGTGCGCAGCGCCTGGCCGTCGGCGGTCAACGCGATCAGCACACGGCGCTCGTCGTCGGCGGCGCGGCTGCGGGTCAGCAGGCCGATCGCCTCCAGGCGCTTGAGCAACGGGGTCAGCGTGGCCGAATCCAGGAACAGCTTCTCGCCGATCTCCGACACGCTGCGCTGGTCCTGCTCCCACAGCACCAGCATCACCAGGTACTGCGGATAGGTCAGGCCGAGGTCGCGCAGCAGCCCGCGGTAGAGCTTGTGCATGGCCAGGTTGGCCGAATACAGCGCGAAGCACAGCTGGGTATCCAGCTTCAGCAGGGCGGTGGCGTCGGGGGCAGAGGTACGGTTCATGGGCACTACATTACATAGCGCGCGATTTAATTGCAAGCGATATTTTGCCCCGCCGACTCCTCGCTGAAGCGGGCGCCGCCCTGCCCTCGTGCCGCCAGCGGCGCAGGACTACGCTGCGCGCAACGTAGAGGAGCTTCCGCATGCGCGCATCGTTCCTGCTGCTGGCCGCGCTCGGCGCTGCCCCAGTGATGTCCAAGGCCGTGCCCAACACCCTGCCCGATGGCCCGGTGCTGGTCGGTGCCGGCGCCGACGCGCTGGCCCGGGAAACCCGTCGCCAGTGCCCCGGCGTGCCGACCGACCGGCTCACCCCGGCCGATCTGCTCGATGCCGAGGAGACCTTTCGCGATGGATTGTCGACAGCGCAGCGCCAGGCCATGGACCGGCAGTTGCCGCAGGACGGCGCGTCCGGGCCGGCGCGCTGCGCGCGCAGCGAAGGCGGCGCCAGTTGCCCGGCAGTTGCCTATCTGGAAGAGATCGCTGGCGCGGGCCTGATGCCGCGCTTCGTCGCCGGGCTGTGTGCGCCCGGCGCGGTGCGCTGAGCGTCCGCAGACGCTCCTGCGCTCAGACCCGGTGCGCCGCCGACAGGTACTCGGCGCTCTGCATCTCGATCAGCCGCGAGGCGGTGCGCTCGAACGCACCGGCCAGGCGCTCGCCGGTGTACAGCAGCGGCGGCGGATCCTGCGCGGTGCAGACCAGGTTGACGTGGCGGTCGTACAGCTCGTCGATCAGGTTGACGAAGCGCCGCGCCGCGTCCTCGTTCATGCGGTCGAAGTGCGGGATGCCGCCGAGCAGCACGGTGGTGAACTCGTGCGCGATCTCGATGTAGTCGCTGGGACCGCGCGGGCCTTCGCACAAGGCGACGAAATCGAACCAGACGATGCTCTTGCCGCGCGCACGTACCGGGATCTTGCGCCCTTCCAGTTCGATGTTGCCGCGGCGCGCCTCGGCATTGCCGGTCAGCGCGCTCCAGCGCTCGCCCAGCCAGGCGTCGCTGTCCTCGGCCAGCGGCGCGCGGTACACCGGCGAGCGGGTCAGCGCGCGCATGCGGTAATCCTCGGTGCCCTCGGCGTACAGCTCCACGCAATAGGTCTGCAGCAGGCCGATCGCCGGCAGGAAGCTCTCGCGCTGCAGGCCGTTGAGGTACAGGTTCTGCGGCGCGGTGTTGGAGGTGGTGACCAGGGTCACGCCCTCGGCGAACAGGCGCTCGAGCAGGCGCGACAGCAGCATCGCATCGCCGATGTCGGTGACGAAGAACTCGTCCAGCACCAGCACGCGCAGCCGGCTGCGCCACTCCTGCGCGATCTTCGCCAGCGGATCGCTCTGCCCGGCGTGCTCGCGCAGGCGCTCGTGCACGCCGCGCATGAAGCGGTGGAAATGCGTGCGGTACTTCCGCGCGATCGGCAGGCCGTCGTAGAACAGATCGACCAGGAAGGTCTTGCCGCGGCCGACCCCGCCCCAGAAATACAGCCCGCGCACCGGCTCGGGCTTTTTCCAGAACGCCGACAGCCGGTCCAGCCAGCCCTCCTGGTCGCCGTCCACGATCGCGACGTGGATGCGGTCCAGTTCGGCCAGCGCCGCATGCTGGGCCGGATCGTCGCGCCAGTCGCCGCGCGCCACGCCCTCGGCGTAGCGCAGCGACGGCAATGCCGCCGCGCTCACGCCTGCGCCGCCGGCAGCCAGGCCTTGACCGCGTGCTGCAGGGCGCCGCGCAGGTCGATCAGCTTGCGATGGAAGAAATGGCTGGTGTCGGGCATGCGCACCAGTTGCGGCTGTGCCTCCAGGGTCTCCAGCCAGTCGTACACGGCCTGCGGATCGACGATCTCGTCGGCCTCGCCCTGGATCACCAGCCACTGCGGCGGCGGCGCCATGCCGGAAAAATCCCAGCGCCCGGCCGGCGGCGCGATCGAGATCAGCACCTGCGGCTGCAACGCGGCGCTGGCGCGCAGCGAGACGTAGGCGCCGAAGCTGAAACCTGCGAGCCACAGCGCGTCGTGCGGACGCTGATCGCGCACCCAGGCGGCCACCGCGGCCAGGTCCTGCTGCTCGCCGTCGCCGTGGTCGAAGCTGCCGGCAGACGCGCCGACGCTGCGGAAGTTGAAGCGCACCACGCGCACGCCCAGCTCGCGCAACGCGCGCGCGACCATGGTCACCACCTTGTTGTGCATGCTGCCGCCCTCGGTGGACAGCGGATGGCAGACGATGGCGGTGACCGGCAGCGCGGCGACGTCGGCGTCGGGCAGATCGACCGCGGCCTCGATCGGGCCGGCGGGGCCTTGCAGCGTCAGTGCGCCGGAAGCGGTGGGGAAAGCGGGAGAGGTCATGCGGTCATAATACCGGGGCTGGGTCGCGGCCACATGCCGAAGCGGTGCACGCAGCGTTCTTTTTCCTCCCGATCCGGATCCTGCGTGTGGTCTTCGTCCTGTTGAGTGTGGTGTGCAGCGTGCTGGTCTCGGCGCTGCTGAAGCTGGCGCCGCAGCGGCGCATCGACCTGGCCCAGGCGGTGACCTGGAACTACCTGGCGGCGTTGCTGCTGTGCGCCGCCCTGCTGCAGCCGCCGCTGGCCGCACTGGGCGATGCGCACACGCCGTGGGTGTCGCTGCTGGCGCTGGGCGTGTTGCTGCCGAGCCTGTTCCTGGTGCTGGGCCGCGCGGTGGCCAACGCCGGCATCGTGCGCACCGACGCGGCGCAGCGGCTGTCGCTGCTGCTGTCGCTGGCGGCGGCCTTCCTCTGGTTCGGCGAACGCGCCAATGGCGCCAAGCTGGCCGGCCTGGCGCTGGGCCTGCTGGCGATCGTCGGCATCGTGCAGCGACCGCAGGCGGCCGCGCACAGCACCGCGCGCACCACGCCGTGGCTGCTGCTGGTATGGGTCGGCTTCGCCGCGATCGACGTGCTGCTCAAGCGCATCGCCCAGGCCGGCACGCCGTTCGCCGCCTCGCTGCTGGTCGCCTTCGCGCTGGCTTTCGTGCTGCTGCTGGGCGTGCAACTGTGGCGCCACCTGCGCGGCACCGTCCCGTTGGCCTGGCGCAACCTCGGCGCCGGCCTGCTGCTGGGTGCACTCAACTTCGGCAACATCCTGTTCTACGTGCGCGCGCATCAGGCCCTGCCGGACAGCCCGGCCAGCGTGTTCGCGGCGATGAACCTGGGTGTGATCGGCCTGGGCACCCTGCTCGGCATCGCCGTGCTCGGCGAACGCACCAACCGCTGGAACCGCCTCGGCCTGCTGCTGGCGGTGCCGGCGATCGTCCTGATCGCGATGGGCGCAGGCGGCTAACGCTCAGCGCCCGCACCGCGCTCTCACGATTCCCCAGTCCCGATTCCCCACTCCCGGCCCATCAGCGCCGCCATACCGGAAACGGATCCTCCAGCCCCTGCCACACCACCGGCCCCTGCCGCAGTTCGGCATCGTCGAGCAGGCAGGCATCGAGTTCGGCACGCACCCGCGCCTCGTCCAGGCCGACGCCGATCACCGCCAGTTCCTGGCGGCGATCGCCCCACAGCGGATGCCACATCGCCCGCAGCGCCGCGTACTCGCGCGCATCGCCGACCTCCTCGGCCTGCGGCGGCGGCGCGTTCCAGCACGCGGTCTGCTGGCGCTGCCAGCCCAGCTCGGTATACGGCAGCGGCGACGGCGGCAACGCCAGCGGCGTATCCAGCAGGCCGCGATCCACGCGCTCGCGCGCCGCATACCAGAAGCCGGCGGCCTGGGTCTGGGTGGCCGCACCGACGATGGACAGCTCGCCGACCCAGTCCATGCGGCTGGCCAGCCAGAAGAAGCCCTTGCTGCGGATCACGTCGCGCAGGCCGCGTTGCGCCAGCCGCGCGAAGCGCAGCGGATGGAACGGCCGGCGCGCGCGATAGACGAAGCTTTCGATGCCGAACTGTTCGGTCTCCGGCGCGTGCTCGCCGCGCAGCGCCTGCATCCAGCCCGGCGCCAGTTGCGCGCGCACGAAATCGAAGCGGCCGGTGTCCAGCACCAGCTCCAGCGGCACCTCGCCGCGGCTGGCCTCGACGATGCGCGCATCGCGGTTGAGCGCGCGCAGCACCGCGCGGGTGCGGTCGAGGGTGGCCGTATCGGCCAGGTCGGCCTTGCTGATGACGATCACGTCGGCGAACTCGATCTGCTCCACCAGCAGGTTGACCAGCCCGCGCTCGTCGTCGTCCCCGGCCTGCAGGCCGCGGTCGGCCAGGCGCTCGGCCGAGCCGAAGTCGCGCAGGAAGCTGACCCCGTCGACCACGGTGAGCATGGTGTCCAGGCGCGCGACGTCGGCCAGGCCGCGGCCGTCGGCGTCGCGCACGGCGAAGGTCGCCGCCACCGGCATCGGCTCGGAGATGCCGGTGGATTCGATCAACAGGTAGTCGTAGCGCCCGCTCTCGGCCAGGCGCTGCACCTCCTGGCGCAGGTCGTCGCGCAGGGTGCAGCAGATGCAGCCGTTGCTGAACTCGACCAGGGTCTCTTCGGTGCGACTGAGCGCGGCGCCGCCGTCGCGGATCAGCGCCGCGTCGATGTTGACCTCGCTCATGTCGTTGACGATTACGGCCACCCGGCGCCCATCGCGGTTGTGCAGCACGCGGTTGAGCAGGGTGGTCTTGCCGGCACCCAGGAAGCCGGACAGGACGGTGACGGGGAGGCGGGAATCGGAAACGGCGGACGTGGACATGGCGGGCATCGGCGCGGAGGCGTGGCGGGCTGGAAATGTTACTATATAACACTTGGTGCATTGGAGTGATCGTCCATGAAATCCCTGCCGCAATCCTTCTTCGACGCCTCGGCGATGGTGTTGTCCGGGCTGTGCCTGCTGCACTGCCTGGCCTTGCCCTTGCTGGCCGCGGCGCTGCCGTTGTTCGGCGTCTGGGCCGAGGCCGAGTGGGTGCACGTGGTGTTCGTGGCGATCGCCGCGCCGTTGGCGGGGCTGGCGCTGTGGCGCGGGCACCGGCGCGACGCGCTGCCCTGGCCGCTGTGGACGCTGGCGGCACTGGGCCTGCTCGGTCTGTTGGCCGGCGCTTTCGGCATTCCCGACGAGGCCAGCGAGACCGCGATGACGGTGAGCGGCAGTCTGGCGTTGGCCAGTGCGCATCTGTGGAACTGGCGCCGGCATCGGCGGCGTTGCCGGCATTGAGCATGGGGCGCGCTGTGTAGCGCGCTTCGCTCGAGGCGATCAGGGGCGCGATGCAGCGTGGCTTTCGCTGTTGTTTTTGCTGTTGTTTTTGCCGTTGCTCCGGCTTTTGACTTGTCGGGTTCCCTTCCGAAGCGGCGGCCAGCGCGGGGAAAAACCCCGAAGGGGCGGCGTACATGGATGTACGCCGTCCGCGGCAGGGGCAGGATGCCCCTTCCGCGGATCCCCGGGCTGGACGCGGACCCGGAGCGCGTTAGCGCGGAGGGCGCGAGGCAGGGTGTGCTTTCTTTTGGTTACTTTTCTTTGCACAAGCAAAGAAAAGTAACTCGCCGCAAGGCGAAAGCTTTGCTATTGCACTTGCTCTCGCTATCGCACTTGCTCTTGCACTTGCTGTTACTACGGCGGCCGATGGATTGTAGGAGTCAACTGTCATG